>CAUSQP010000009.1:0-13032 GCA_963534175.1 uncultured Acholeplasmataceae bacterium | reverse complement strand
GGTATTTACGTTGAGTTAATTAACTCAGAAACTGGCGAAAACGACGCCGTTAAATCACTGCTTGACTTAAAACCTGCCCGCAGTAATGGAGGTATTTAAAAATGCTGAAAGCCAATGAAAAACAAAGCATTAAAGATATAAAAATTATTTCTGAAGAAACCAAAGAATTCTTAAAAAATATCGCCGTTTCTACTTTGGGTGATTTAAATCAATTCACGCTTCCGCAATACGAAAGTTTGTTCAAAGAGTGCACAGAAGATTGCGTTAAAGACATTAAATCACTACTTACTAAGTACTTTTTGCCAGAAAACCTAGATAATTTATTTTCAGAGCCAGAAGTTGCTAAGTTCTTTAAAGAAAGCGGGTTTACTGACCTTAAGTCTATATTGACCGCAACTCGTTCAAATCTTTACCAAATTCTGAAAGACGACGACTTTTTACTTAGCCAAACTAACGCGCTTTTTGAGTTTTTCGGCCAAACTCCTTTAACCGAGGCTGACTTTGATGAAAAACTTGACTTAGTTTCATCTCAAACTAAGGTTGCAGAAATCAACATCTCTGAGCGCTTAAAGTCAGTTGACGACACTCACATTACTGGCTCTAAGTTATATCGCCACATGAGAATTCGCTTAGCGTCACCCGAAGAAATTAGAACTTGGTCGTATGGAGAAGTTAAGTCTCATGAAACCATTAACTACCGCACCGCAAAACCAGAAGTTGGGGGACTTTTCTGTGAAAAGATTTTTGGACCAACTAAAGACTTTCAATGTGCTTGTGGCAAAAAACAAAGCGGTAATAAAGGCCAAATTTGTCAAAAATGTGGAATTGAAATCACTGAGTCTTTAGTTCGCCGTGAGAGAATGGGCCACATTGAACTAAAAAGCCCAGTTGTCCACACTTGGTTTTTCAAAAACTCCCCATCTCGCTTAGCCATCTTGCTTGGAATTAAAGCCAAGTCTTTGGAAGAAGTTGTCAACTACGCCGCCTACATCGTAACTGATCCTGGCAACACCCCACTTAAACGAAAACAAATCTTGTCAGAACAAGACTACGCGGCGATTAACGAAGAGTTTTATGGTCGCTTTAAAGCAGAAACTGGCGCTGAGGCTATCCAAACTCTACTTAAAGACCTAGATTTAGAACACGAAATCAGAGTACTTCGAAAAAAATTCCGTACATCTACTAAGCAAAAACGCCAAAACATCATTAAACGTCTTGAAATCGTGGAGGCTTTCTACTCATCTGACAATAAACCAGAGTGGATAGTCATGCCGGTAATCCCGGTAATCCCACCAGACCTTCGTCCAATGGTGCAACTAGACGGTGGTCGTTTTGCAACAACCGACCTTAATGACCTTTACTGTAAGATAATTAATCGTAACAACCGTTTGAAAAAAGAACTAGATCAGTTTACAACATCGCTAATTTTGAAAAACGAAAAACGCTTAATTCAAGAAGCGGTTGACTCACTTTTTGACAACTCAAAACGCGGAAACAAAAAAGCCCTTGCTTCAAACGCACGTCCGCTTAAATCACTTTCTGACCTACTTCGTGGTAAACAAGGGCGTTTCCGCCAAAATCTACTTGGTAAACGCGTTGACTACTCAGGCCGTTCAGTAATTATTGTTGGACCTAACTTAAAGATGTATCAAGCCGGAATTCCGCGCGAAATGGCAATCACGCTATTTAAACCTTTTGTGATTAACCGTCTGCAAGAAAACTTAGAAGTAACTCGCCAAAAAGCCGTTGAAATGTATGACAACCGCACTAAAGAAGTTTGGCAAGTTTTAGAAGAAGTGGTGCGTGAACACCCAGTACTTTTAAACCGTGCGCCGACTTTGCACCGCTTGTCAATCCAAGCATTTGAACCTAAACTAATTGACGGCAAAGCCATTCGTCTACACCCTTTGGCAACTACCGCTTTTAACGCAGACTTTGATGGTGACCAAATGGCTGTGCATTTGCCGCTTTCGCCAGAAGCGCAGGCTGAAGCAAGACTCTTGATGCTGGCATCTAACAACATCTTGAACCCGAAAGACGGAAAACCAGTCGTAACTCCATCGCAAGACATGGTGCTTGGCAACTACTTCTTAACCACTGAAGAGCGCTACATTGAAGCAGATCCAAAAACTCATGTACACAAAAACGAAGGTATGTTAATTTCTTCAATTGACGAGGCGAAAAACGCCCAAAGCGCTGGTATCATTGACTACCACACTAGAATCTTGGTGCGTCCAAACATCTTAAACCGTCGCTTTACTGTAGACACTCAAGGCAAACTTTTGATTACAACTTTGGGTAAGTTGATTTTCAACGAAATTATGCCAGATGGTTTCTTTTACTTAAACGAACCAACTGAGTTTAACTTAACTAAAGGGGTTCCAGAAAGTTACTTACTTGACTGCACTAAAGACCCAAGAGTTTACTTTAAAGAAACTTTAAATAAACCGCTGCCAGAGCCTTTTAAAAAGTCTTTCCTTGGTAAAATCATTGACACAGTGTTCAAACACTACGATGTCACTAGAACTTCGGTGATGCTAGATGACTTAAAAGACCTTGGCTTTAAGTATTCAACAGTATCCAGCGTAACAATTTCTTACGATGATATTAAAGTTTACTCAAATAAAGCCGAAATCTTAAAAGAGTCACAGGCCAAAATTGACCAAATTACTAACTACTTTAATATGGGTATGCTGACCGACAAAGGTCGTTCTCGCCAAATTATCAATGTTTGGGAAAACACCAAAACTGAGATTTCCCGTGGTCTTGAAAAAGAACTGAACCGCGAAAACCCAATCTACGTTATGTCAGATTCAGGGGCTCGTGGTAACATTCAAAACTTCGTGCAGTTAGCCGGTATGAGGGGAATTTTGAACAACCCGAAAGGTGAGCAAATCGAGGTTCCGGTTAAATCTTCTTTTAAAGAAGGCTTAACTGTCTCTGAGTTCTTTATCTCTACCCACGGTGCCCGCAAAGGTTCAACTGACACAGCTTTAAAAACCGCTCAATCTGGTTACTTAACTCGTCGTCTAGTCGACGTTGCGCAAGGTGTAATTATTACTTTGGAAGATTGCGGTACTGAAAACGGAGTGTTTGTCAAAGACATTTTAGACAAAGACCAAAAAGTAGTTTGTGGTCTAGAAGAGCGTCTACATGGCCGCTTTGCTGCCCAAAATGCCTACACTAAAGAAAATCAACTAATAGTTGAGAAAAACCAACTAATTACTCAAGAAATGGCAGAAACCATTGCTGCTAACTACTCTGAGTTTAAAATCAGAACTAACTTAACTTGTTCGGCAATTGATGGACTTTGTGTGAAGTGCTACGGTCTTAACTTAGCAACTAACTCAATTGTTGAAGTCGGAGAAGCAGTTGGAGTTGTTGCGGCTCAGTCAATTGGTGAACCTGGTACTCAGTTAACGATGCGTACCTTCCACACCGGTGGTGTGGCGTCAGCCTCAGATATTACTCAAGGTTTACCACGTATTCAAGAACTTTTTGAAGCGCGCACTCCTAAAGGTAAATCTGTAATTTCTGAGTATTTCGGGAAAGTTGTTCAAATTAGCCGTCCGCAATTTGCACAACCAAGTATCGTGATTGAAGACAAACAAGGTAAAACTCACACCTACTCGATTGAGTCAAATGCCGATATTTTAGTCAAAGAAGGCGATTTGGTAAAACCAGGTACATCGCTTACCCCTGGATCAATTCATCCAAAAGAACTACTTAGAGTTACCGATACTTTAACTGTTTCTAACTATATTCTGGCAGAAGTCCGAAAAGTTTATCAGTCACAAGGTGTAGACATTCAAGATAAACACATTGAAATTATCATCAGACAAATGCTTAAACGTATAATGATAATTCACGAAGGTGATACAGCGTTGCTTCCTGGTATTGTCGTTTCTAACTCAGACTTCCTGAAAGCCAACCGTCTGGCTTTTGAACAAGGAGTTCGTCCGGCAATCGGAAAAAGAATGCTACTTGGAATCACCAGAGCCTCACTTTCAAATGACTCATTCTTGTCAGCCGCTTCTTTCCAGGAGACCACGAGAATTTTGACAGACGCCGCAATTTCTTCGCGTCCAGATCAACTAAAAGGTCTAAAAGAAAACGTCATTATTGGTGGACTAATTCCAGCGGGTACCGGAATTTTAAAAGAAACTGACTTTAAATACACCAAAGTAACAGACACCAAAGAAGATTAGTTAAGAAAAACTAAGTTAAAAAAAGCCCAGCCTGTCTCAAAGCAGGCTGGGTATGTTAAAATAAAGGTAGACTAATACCTGTCAATTAAAGGAGTTTATACACATGAAAAAAGCAATTCACCCAGAATTCAGTGAAGTTGAAGTTGTTTGTTCAACTTGTGGCTCTAAGTTCAAAACTCAATCCACTGTCAAAGAAATTAAAGTAGATACTTGTTCTCAATGCCACGCTTTCTACACAGGCACACAACAATTTGTACAAGCCCAAGGTCGTGTAGATAAGTTTAACAAACGTTATAACATCGAACAAAAACAAAGTAAATAATGAACAAGCATTTTGCGCATGCTTTGAGACTTGCCAAAAAAGCGCAGGCTAGCGCAGAAATTCCGGTTGGTGCTGTCATCTTAAAAGGAGATGAAGTTATTGCAACCGGCTTTAACTCAAAAGAACACACACACGATATTTTTGGTCACGCTGAGATTGTTGCTTTAAAAAAAGCAAGCAGAAAGTTAAAAACCTGGAAGTTGGAAGACTGTGTTTTGATAACTACTCTAGAGCCTTGTGTGCTTTGTTCAGCGGCTATTGCCGTATCTAGATTAAAAGAATGTATTTTTTTGGCCAAAGATCCTACCGGCTTTAGTCAAAAAATCAGAAAAGAAATTTTTTTGCAACCAACCGCTCACACCAAACTAACTTACGAAAAAATAGATGAAGCCGCTGATTTGCTTAAAAAATTCTTCAAGCGCTAAATTCACAAACTTAAGATGTTTCCTTTTAAAAGCCATTGGCCGATTGACTTATCTGAACGGGTCAGGTCTTGATTGAAGCAGCCATAAGGGTATATTCACTGTGGCCAATGGTCTTTAAAAGGAAACATTTTTTAAACCCAAGTCAAGGAGAAAATTATGAAATTTAATTTAACTAACCGAGTTCCTGCACAAACTCAAGAAATTGACCAAAGAACTCTGGAAATTTACTTTATGACAGCAGAAGAAAAAGCAGTTTGGCACAAAAAAGGACTACTTAAAGTTTGGGATATTACTCCAAAAACTGCTCGCCTTTTAATTGACCAAGATTACTTTGAAACAGGATCTGTTAAAAGACTTTACGAACAAGACATTAACCGCGAGTATTTGGCCTATGCAGACGGAATCAATTCAATTAAAAACAAAGTTTTTATTCCAATGTTTATCGGAATTTTAGTTGGTTTTATAGCGGTTGCTACTACAATTGCTGTACTTTCGGCTAAGTTCACACAAGTTAAATCTTATTCATTTTGGGTACTTATCGCCCTTTTAATCTTAGTTTTTGGGCTAGTTTTTGGAATTTCTCGCCAAATTACTAAAAAAATGACAGCGCTTCATGACAAGTTTTTTAAAAATATCCTAGCGTTAGTTGGAGAAGAGCAATTTAAAACACTTGAAGCAGAAACCGCTGAGTATAAAAAAGCAGTTCTTACTCAAATCAACGAAGCAAATTCTGCATCCGTTGAAACAAACGAAGAAAAACCAAGCAAAGAAAGCGAAGCAAAACAAGAAAAATAATGAACACAAATAAAGATTTAGATAAACTTTGTATAGATACCATTAAAATGCTTGGGGTTGACACTATTAGTAATGTCAACTCAGGACATCCTGGTATCGTGCTTGGAGCCGCTGCTCCGCTTTATTATCTTTACAATTATGTAATTAATCAAAACCCAGCAGACCCGCTTTGGCCGAACCGAGACCGTTTTTATTTATCAGCTGGACACGGTTCTGCTTTACTTTACTCAACTTTGTATTTAGCAGGTTTTGGCCTTACTTTGGCTGATTTAAAGAATTTCCGCAGACCAGGCAATACTCCCGGTCACCCTGAATTTAGAGAAACCCCTGGAGTTGAAGCAACCACAGGACCACTTGGCCAAGGTGTTGCAATGGCGGTTGGTTCTGCTATTGCAGAGGCTCATTTAAATCAAAAAAATGGCTCTGCATGCACAGATTACTATACATATTGTCTATGCGGAGATGGAGATCTGCAAGAAGGCGTGGCTATGGAAGCAATTTCCTTAGCAGGTAAATTAAAGTTAAATAAGTTAATTTTACTTTTTGACTCAAACAATATTCAGTTAGATGGCCCTACTTCTTTAGCCTGTGAAACTAACTTTAAATTAAAGTTTTTAGCAGATGGTTGGAACTATATTTTGGTAACAAATCCTTACGATAAAACTGAGTTTCTGGAAGCCATCCGCTTAGCCAAAGAGTCTGAACTTCCTACTGTAATTGAAATGAAAACCACAATTGGACAAGGTGCATCCAAAGAAGCAACTAACAAAGTCCACGGTTCACCGCTTGGTGTTGAAGAACGTACTAAACTGGCTGAAAAACTTAACTATCCCTATGGTCCTTTTGTTGTAGACCCAGCGGTTTATCAACATTTTAAAGATAATTTTTTAAAACGTGGAATTGAAAAATACGCTGTCTACTCTAAGCAAAAACCACTTAAAGTCAATAAAAATCTAGATTTAGACGTTAGTGAATTGCTTAAAAAAATCCCTGAAAAACAAGCAACCCGCAAGTCATCTGGCGATATTTTAACTCACCTTTCTTTAAAAAACCCCGAACTAATTGGTGGTTCTGCTGACCTTTCTTCATCAACTTGTGTAAAAGGAGTTGAGGGAGACTTTAGTTTTGAAAATAGATCTGGTCGTAACCTAAACTTCGGGGTGCGCGAACACGCAATGGCAGCGATTGCCAACGGTATTGCTCAAACTGGAGTTTTGCGTCCATTTGTTTCTGGCTTTTTTGTTTTTTCAAACTACATGTATCCAGCAATTCGTCTCTCTGCCCTACAAAAATTGCCCGTGATGTATATTTTTACCCACGACTCGGTATTTTTAGGAGAAGACGGACCTACTCATCAGCCAGTTGAGCATCTAGCACAACTAAGATGCATGCCGAATGTCAATATTTTGAGACCATGTGACTTTAAAGAAACTTTAGCTGCTTATAAAGTTATGCTGAAAGACAATGATTATCCGTCTGTCTTAGTCTTAACCCGTCAAAATGTTGTTGAAAACGCCAATTCAGCGCTAGACATTGAAAAAGGCGCTTACATTATTAAACCAGAAAAAAACAAACACACATTAACTTTAATTGCCACAGGTTCAGAAGTTGCACTTGCGCTTGAAGCCGCGAGTCAACTAGAAAGTGAAGGCGAAGGCGTGCGTGTAGTTTCTATGCCGTCTTGTTTCTTGTTTGACAGACTTTGCAAAACTGAACAAAAAGAAATTCTAGGTAACGCGAAAATTATTGCAGTAGAAGCAGGTTCTGCTTACTCTTGGTATAAATATACACCGCACGTTTTTGGAATTGATAATTTTGGACTTAGTTCATCTGAAGCGGAGATCCGCACAAAATTAAAATTCACAGTCAGCGATTTAGTGAATTTTATTAAAAAATGCAATTAAATAAACCTATATACGACTCAATAGTGATCGGGGCAGGGCACGCTGGTATAGAGGCAGCCGCTGCCCTTTCTCGTTTAGGCAAGTCGGTTTTATTTATTACTGGTGACAAAACACAAATCGCGACCCTTCCGTGCAATCCTTCAATTGGTGGACCTGCGAAGGGTGTTTTAGTGCGAGAAATTGATGCACTTGGTGGCTTGATGGCAAAAGTTGCAGATAGTTCTACCATTCAAATGCGCAGACTTAACTCATCAAAAGGTCCTGGTGTCTGGGCACTTCGTGCACAAATTGATAAAGAAATTTATCCGAAAAACATGTTAAAAGAGTTAAAAAAACTCAAAAACATAGTTTTTTTGCATAAATATGCAACTGAGTTAATTTTTGAAAATAAACAAGTAATTGGCGCTGTTGTTGAAAACAAAGAAAAATATTTCGCGAAAACTGTTGTCCTGACTACTGGCACCTATTTGTCTTCACGAATACTAATCGGCAGTGAAGTTTACCAAACTGGACCAGATGGCAAACGTACAACTAAAGGAATTTCTTTGTCGCTTCAAAACGCTGGTTTTGAAATAGTTAGACTAAAAACTGGAACTCCGCCAAGAATTAACGCAGAAACAATAGACTTTGCAAGACTAGACGAGCAAGATGAAAACAATCCAGAATTAAGATTTTCTTACTACACTAAAGCAAGACATCGTGCTAACTTAAAATTACATACTCTGCACACTACTTTAAATACTAAAGAAACAATTTTGGCAAACCTAAAGTTTTCTCCTATTTATGAAGGAGTAATAGAAGGTCGTGGACCAAGATATTGTCCTTCAATTGAAGACAAAATTGTTAGATTTAAAGAAAAAGATGTACACCAAATATTTGTAGAACCAGAAAGTATTAAAAACAATTTAACCTACTTACAAGGCCTTTCTACATCGTTGCCTAGATTTGTTCAAAGAAAGTTAGTCGGCAGTTTACCTGGTTTTGAGACAAGCAAAATTATTAGATATGGCTACGCAATTGAGTATGATGCCATCAATCCTTTCCAGTTATCGCTATCACTAGAGACCAAAGTTGTTAAAAATCTTTTTACCGCTGGTCAAATCAATGGAACTTCTGGATACGAAGAGGCGGCTTGTCAAGGTTTGATTGCAGGTGCAAATGCTGCTGCTAAAATTGACGAAAAAGAACCCTTGATTTTGAAAAGAAACGAAGCCTACACAGGAGTTTTGATTGACGATATTACTACTAAAGGAGCAGATGAACCTTATAGAATGTTGACGTCGAGAGCCGAGTATAGACTAACGCTGATTTTAGGTTATCAGAAATTGCCTATGCGCGTGGGTTGATAGATGAAAAAACTTATTTAAAATATTTAGAGAAAAAGAGTCTTGTTGAGCGATTAACCAGCATTTTAACTGAGACAAAAATTACCCCAACTAAGTCAGTTTTAAAACATCTTTCTAATTTTGGAATTACGCTTTTTGAATCTATCACTCTTACTAACTTACTAAAAAGACCTGAAGTTAATTTAGAGATTTTAAAACCATTTATTAAAGAAAAATTTCCAAAAGAAGTTTGCCTGGCAGCAGAAATTCAAATTAAATACGAAGGCTATATTTTAAAAGAAATTAAAGCCGCCGAGAAATTCAAGTTTTTAGAAAACTTCAAAATTCCTGACAGCATTGACTTTCAAAAAGTCGCTAACCTAGCCTTTGAATGTAGAGAGAAATTAGAAAAAGTCAGACCCAAAACTTTAGGACAAGCATCTAGAATTTTGGGAGTTAACCCAAGCGACATTCAAATTCTTTCTATTTACATTCAAAAAAATAAAGAGAAAAAATAACCATGAAAGATATTTTTAACAAATTCGGCATTGTTTTATCCTCCGAACTTAGTTCAAAACTAGATAAGTTTTACTCAATTTTAATTGAAGAAAACAAAAAAGTTAATTTAACCAGAATTGTTGATAAAACTGAGTTTTATGTCAAACATGTTTTAGATTCAGTCCTTCCTTTTTTCCAAACAAAGGACTTAGTTTTACCAAAAAGCATCCTAGATATTGGCTCAGGTGCTGGATTTCCCGGCATAGTGCTTGCTTTGTTTTTTCCAGAAATTCAAGTTATTTTAACTGAGTCTATTGGCAAAAAAGCCAGATTTTTAGAATTAGCAAAACACACGCTTGAACTTAAGAATGTAGAAGTTATCAACGACCGAGTTGAAAAAATTCAAGGCAAGCAAGTTGATTTAGTGACAGCAAGAGCAGTCACTGACCTTACTACATTGGCTAGATATGCACTGCCTAAGTTAAATAAACACGGTAAAATGTGTTTCTATAAAGCAGCAAAGGTAAACGTTGAAATCACTGAATTTAAAAAAACAAAGTTAATAAACTTAGTCAAAGAAATTAAGTTAGCCAATTTTACTTTACCATTTGAAATGGGCGAAAGAGTTTGTGTATGGATAGAAAAGAAATAGTCAAATTAACAATTGCAAAAACTGGCAATGACGGCGAAGGTATTGCTTATCTAAAAGACAGACCTGTTTACATCTACGGAGTTGTAGATGGCGAAGAAATTGAATGCGAAATTGAGAAAAACAGCCGTGGCGTTTATGTTGGAAAAGTAATTAAAATTATTACTAAATCAAACAAAAGAGCAGAGGTTTTAAATAACGCTGCTGAAACCATTGGGCTTCCGTTAATTCATTTAACTTATCCTGCAACTCTTGAGTATAAATATAAAAAAATAGTTTTTCACACCAAAAATAAACTAAGAAAATTTGTTAATCCTAAAACTTTTAAACACTTTGAAGGCAGTGAAAAAACTTTAAATTACCGCAATGAAACTACTGTTTTATTTAAGAAAATTAACGGACAAATTGAGTGGGGCCTTTATAAACCAGGTACTAATTTAGTTGAGCCAACTAGTAATTTAGTTTCGCAAGACACTCAGATTACTCAGTTTTTAAACTACCTAAAAGTAGTTTTAACTGACATTAGTTTTCCGCTTGCAGACAAAAGACTACCGGGGTTGTTTGCAGTATCTGTCCGCAAGTCTATAAACTCAGATTTAGCGGTTAACCTACATGTTGTGGGTGAGCAAAATTACTCTGAACTTAGTTCTAAACTCTACGACTCTGACTTTTCAATTAAGCAATTTGGAGTTTTTCAATATAAAGACAAGAACTCTAAGCAAGTTGACGCTGAATACAAATTACTTAAAGGACAATACTTTTTTAACACTAATTTTTTAAATAAAAATTACTATATTACTGCAAATTCTTTTTTTCAATTAAACTACAAAACTTTTCAAGATATTTTGACCTACATTAAAGATTTTAAAGTGTTTAGACCGACCGACATTCTTTTAGATGCATTCGCTGGAGTTGGCGTTTTTGGACTAGAACTCGCAGATAGAGTTAAAGAAGTTTATTGTGTTGAACTTATCAAAGATCAAGTTTTGGCACTGAAGAAAAATATTTATGAAAATAAAATTCCAAATGCTAAAGCGGTAGTTTCTAATGTTTTGACTTGGGTAGATTACAAAAAGCATGAGTTTGATGTCATGCTATTTGACCCACCAAGAACAGGACTTGGTGAAACTGTTTGTAAATTCATTTGCATGAAAAAACCCAGAAATGTAATTTATGTTTCGTGTAATGTAGAAACTTTAGCCAAGGACTTGAAAATGCTTGCAAGTGATTTTGAAATTACTTCAATTAAAGGTTTTGATATGTTTCCGTATACCGCACATGTTGAAACTGTAGTTTTATTAACCAAGCAGGGCGAAAAATAATATAATATCTTTGAATAAAGTGACAAACTACAGCCAAATAAAATAAAAGGAAGAAAGCAATTATGAATCAAGTTTATTTAAAAGAATTGAACTATTACTGTACTGAAAAAGAAAATCAGTTTTTTGACAGAAAAAGTGCCAGAATTAAACCGCTTGACATACTTAAGCATCTAGTTGCTTTTGCAAACGCCCAAGCGGTCAACTAGTTTTAGGTATTGAAGATGACGGAAAAATTTCTGGATTTAATTGCAGTGGTGCACATTCTATTGATGAGTATAGAAATATTTTATTAACTGAATTAAAAGAAACTCCTTTCCGTTCTTATTTTGATGTTGTTGATGTCAAAAATTATAAAAATGAAGATGACAAAATTGTCGTAATTACTGTTAATCCTTCACCAGATAGAGTAATTAAGTCGTACGACAGTAAAGTTTACCTTAGACAAAACAACAGTTCTCGTGAACTAAATTTTGAGCAAATTTTGCAACTTCACAACGATAAAGGTCAAAGATACTTTGAAGATGAAGTAGTTGAAGGTTCGGAAATTCAAGATGTTGACGATGATTTGATTAATGAGTATAAAAAAATCATGAACATTAAAAATATTTCAACTGAAGAAATACTTAAGGCGAGAAATTTAATCATAGATGGTAAATTGACTAATGCTGGCGTACTACTTTTTGGTAAAAATCCTACTAAATTTTTACCACAGACTAGATTAAGAATCATTAAGTATAGTGGTATTCGCCAAAAAGTTGGTGCAGAAATAAATATTATCAAAGAAAAAACTTTTGATAAAGCTATTCCACACATTATCAGAGAAGCAAGAGATTTTATTAATACACAACTTCGCGAGTTTCAATATTTAGATAGAGATGGAAAATTTAAAATTATGCCAGAATATCCTGAATTCGCATGGTTTGAAGGAATTGTTAACGCTTTAACCCATAGAAATTATGCAATTCGTGGTGATCACATTAAGATATTGATATTCGATGACAGATTAGAAATACATAGCCCGGGATTATTGCCAAACCTAGTTACAGTTGAAAATATCGCACATCAAAGATACTCAAGAAACCCTAGGATAGCAAGAACATTGTGTGAATTCGGTTGGGTAAAAGAAATGAATGAAGGTGTGAAAAGAATTTACTCAGAAATGGAAAAACTATTTTTGAGAAAACCTAAATATTCAGAACCTAACAGCAATGTTTTATTGGTTTTAGAAAATAACATATTAAATAGAACAGTTAGAGCTATTGACAAAATAAAAAATATAATTTCTGATGAGCTTTTTGAAAGTTTAACGACTGATGAAAGAGTTATCTTGCATTTTGCTTACAACACTGGTGAAAAAATAAATACAAAAAAAGTTTCTGAACTAATTGAAAAAGGCAATACCTATTGTAATAAGTTGCTTAAAAATCTCACGAACAAAAATTTGCTAGAGTGGCATGGTACATCTCATAAAGATAGAACTCAACACTACACTATCAAATTTTGATTTTCAGCGAGTTAAGAAAAATTAACAAAAGTTAAGAAAAACTAACAAAAGTTAAGAAAAGTTAAGAACGTCAACTTTTA
>CAUSQP010000008.1:0-13757 GCA_963534175.1 uncultured Acholeplasmataceae bacterium | reverse complement strand
TCTTTTTCAAGCACACTGAGTTCTTTTTCAATTTCAGAAATTGTATCTTCATCTGTAAGTTCTAAAAGTTCAGTTAATTCTTTTAACTTAAAGTTAAAATTAGAAAAAGTTTTTATCTTACTTTCAAGTTCAGTTAATTGCTTTAAAACAACTTTTGCCTGGTTTTGATCTTGCCAAAAACTTGGGCTTTCTGTGATTTTTTTAAGTTCTAAAATTTGGTTTTTTAAGTCATTTGGTTGAACAGCAGCACTAATTTCTGTTAATTTTGTGTTAAGTTCAGAAATTTTTACCTTAAGTTCGCGAATTTCTATTGCCACGGTTTCTTTTTCTTTGCGGCTTTTGGTTGTTTTTTGGGTCCTTTGTATTCAGAACCTTGGTTGGTCTGAGCGTTTTTTACAACCTCTTCGCGTTCAGTATTTCTTTCAACTACTGCTCTTAAAATGTATCTAGAAATCATTTCGTTAATCTGATCTAGCATTTCTAAAAACATTTTTTTACCTTCGTTTTGATAAACTATAACCGGATTTTGCTGAGCATAGCCTTGCAGTGAAACCGCCTGTCTAAGCCCTTGCATACGGTCAATGTGTTCCATCCAATAGGTGTCAATTGTCCTTAATACAATCACTTTTAAAAATTCATTGTACTCTTCTAGTGAAGACTTTTCAATCTTGTCTTGAATTTCAAGATCAGCAATTTCTTGCAGGTAATTTTCAATTTCTGGTAGAGTTTGTTTTTGTTTTAAGGTGTCAAAGTTAATTGCGTTTAATTTAAAAATGTTACCGTCTAAATATTTAAACAGTGGAGTTAAGTTATACTGACCTTTCTTTTGACCGTATAGCCTGTCAAAGGTAATGTCTTTTAAGTATTCACTTAGTATGCTGTGAGCAAGTTCTGTAACATCTGAGTTTTTAATCACAGCCTCACGCTCAGCGTAAATAGTTTCTCTTTGGATACGCATCACGTCATCGTATTTAAGCACATTTTTACGAGAATCGCAGTTCATACCTTCAACTTTCTTTTGAGCGTTTGTCACCATATATGAAAACATTTTAGATTCAATTGGTGGCATATACTCAAGATCTGAGTTTTTAACTTGTTGCAAACCTTGCATGTAGGCAACTCTGCTTTTAAAGGTTTCTGATGAAAATCTTTGCAGAAGTTCGTCATCTGCCGAGATATAGAATCTAGAGTATCCAGGATCACCTTGTCTGCCTGAACGTCCTCTTAACTGATTGTCGATACGACGAGACTCATGTCTCTCACTACCAATTACCGCCAGACCTCCGAGTTCCTTAACACCAGGCCCTAGTTTAATGTCGGTTCCACGACCGGCCATATTGGTAGCGATAGTAACAGCACCTACTAGTCCTGCGTTTTTAATAATTTCGGCCTCTCGTTCGTGTTGTTTAGCATTTAAAACTTCGTGTTTGATGCCACGTTTTGTAAGCAGTTGCGATAAATACTCAGAGGTTTCAACCGCGATTGTACCAATCAAAATAGGTTGGCCTTTTTCGTGTCTTTCTTGAACTTCATCAAGGAGTGCTTTAAATTTATCTACAGCCGAGGCGAAAAGTAAGTCGGTTGCATCAACTCGCTCAACTTTGACGTTAGTTGGAACTTCAACTACTAACATGTTATAAATTTCTTTAAACTCTTCTTCTTCGGTTTTAGCAGTACCTGTCATTCCGGCTAGTTTTTTATACATTCTAAAGAAGTTTTGGTAAGTTATTGTTGCAACTGTCACGGTTTCTTGTTTGATTTTAACGTTTTCTTTAGCCTCAAGTGCTTGATGCAGACCTTCTGAAAACTGACGTCCATCTAAAATACGTCCAGTAAACTGATCAACTATCAGTACCTTGTTGTCGGCAACCACGTAGTCTTTGTCTCTGGCCATAATATAGTTAGCACGCATTGCGTTGTTAATGCGGTGCAGCAGTGAAACTTGCGTGATGTCATATAAGTTAGTTACACCAAAATAACGCTCACCCTTAGACATACCACTTTCAGAAAGTTCAACGGCTTTGTCTTCAATGTCAATAATGTAGTCTTCATCATTTAAAGATTTAGCAAAAGCGTCTGCTCGTTTATAAAGCGCTGTGTCGTCTTTGGCGCCACCAGAAATAATTAAAGGGGTTCTGGCCTCGTCTATTAAAATTGAGTCAACCTCGTCAATAATTGCGAAATTAAGTCCTCTTTTGCCAACTAAATCCTCTTTATAAAGTGAAATGTTGTCGCGCAAGTAATCAAAACCTAATTCTGAATTAGTTGAATATAAAATATCGCAATCATAAGCCGCTTGTTTTTCACTAGACTCCATTTGCGATAAGTTCAGACCAACGGTTAAGCCTAAAAACTCAAAAAGTTTGCCAATTTCACCTTTAGCCTCGCGGGTTGCTAGGTATTCGTTGACAGTTACAATGTGCACTCCTTGCTCAGTTAAAGCGTTTAAATAAGCCGGCATCACCGCCGTTAAAGTTTTTCCTTCACCGGTTTTCATCTCAGCAATATTGCCGCCGTGAATAATATAGGCACCAGCAATTTGCACAAAAAATGGAGTAAGGCCAGTTACTCGGGTAGAGGCTTCTCTAACTAAAGCAAAAGCAGGAACGACTAATTCCTCTAATGTGGTTTTACCTTCTCTTAGCAGGGTTTTGTATTCGTTTGTTATGCGTGGAAAATCTTCGTCTTTTAAAGTCTTGTATTCGGATTCAAGCGCCAAGACTTTTTTAGCGATGTTTTTTGCTTTTTTAAGCAGTTTTCTGGAAGGGTCGAATAATTTTTTTAAAAACATATATAAAGTACCTCTATGTGTGTGTGTATTTGTAAGTAAGTTAGTCAATTAAACTAATTTTTAGGATAGTAGTTGTAGTACTCACCTTTATTTAAAAGTAGTTCTTGGTGTGTGCCACTTTCTTTAATTTTACCATTTTTTAAAACAAATATGCAGTGGCTGTTTTGAATTGTAGAAAGCCTGTGGGCAACCACAATTAGCGTGTATTTTCCTTTAATTTTATCTAAAGAACTTTGAATAATAGACTCGGTTTTAGTGTCAATATTGGCAGTCGCTTCGTCAAGCAAAATCAAAAGCGGGTCTTTACAGATTGTTCGAGCAAAAGAAATAAGTTGGCGTTCACCTGCAGACAAGTTTTTGCCGTTTTCTTCCAAAACATGGTCAAGTCCTTTTTTGTATCTCAAAATTAAATCACAACATCCCAAAAAGTCTAGAGTTTCTAAAACTTTTTCTCTTGTAATTTCTGGGTTATTTAAAGTAATATTGGCAAAAATTGTGTCGTTAAATAAATAAACGTCTTGTTGCATTACCCCTATTTTTGAGCGAAGTGCTGCAAGTGAATATTTTGATATATCTTTTTTGTCTATTAAAATTTGTCCTTGTTTGATATCAAATTGACGAGTAAGTAAATTTAAGATTGTAGTTTTTCCAGACCCGGTTTTACCAACAAAAGAGTAAGTTTTTCCACTTTCTATTTGAAAATTGATGCCTTTTAACACAGTTTCGTTTAAAGTGTATTCAAACCAAACATCTTTAAATTCAATATCAAATTTCTTAACCTCTGAAAACAACTCATCTGGATTTGCACTTTCTTTAATTTCTGGCTCAGTTTTTAAAATTTTGTTGATTTTGCTTGAAGCAACAAGTGTAGACTGGACATCGACAAACTGCTCTGAAAACCACAAAATAGGATGGAAAAAGGTTTCAATTAAGATATAAAACGGAGGAACTATATAAATGTCTGTAATTACTCCCTTTAAAATTAAATTAAAAGCGATGTAAAATAAGTAGCATCTGGCTAGAGTAGAAACCCCGAAAATTACTGGTCTTAAAAAATTATGCATCAACATAATTTTTAAATTAGCCTTCAGTAATTTGCGTTCTTGTTGCTGAAATTCTGCGTTTTTCTTAGCCTGCTTACCAAAAACTTGAGTAATTTTCATACCGCGGAAATTCTCGGCTAAATATCCGTTGATTTTAGCTTTTTGGTTATCCGAAAAATCAAAAGATTTTTTGGTAAAAAAGGTAGTAATTAAAGTTAAAATTATCAAAACCGGGATATTTATCAACATATAGAGTGTTAAAATTGGTGAAATTATTAACATGTAGATAAAAATTGAGACAAACAAAAAAATGTTTTCTAAAATTCCGGGCAGCAGTGCCGAAAGAAAATAATAAAGTTCTTCAGCAGACGAACAAACTCGAGATGTCAAAGAACCAGTTTGGTTTTTTTGCATGTTGCCTGCAGAAAAAGAAAGGATTTTCTTAAAAGTCTGCATTCTAATTTGCAGCACATAGTCTTGGCCTATCTTGTCAAGTTGCACTGAGTTAAATAGTTTGGCAATTGCCGTAAACACCGAAAATAAAGTTAAAATAATTAAACAAATTAAAACAGCCCAGATGCCTGTTGCTCCAAAAATTGTGTCTTTGCCATCAACTATTTTCATAATTTTGCCAAAAATAGATTGAGGGAGTGCAGCAGAGAGTGAAAAAATCACAGAAAGCAAGAAACTCATTGCTAAAGTTCTGCGGTGTTTGCGGATTAACTTAGCGTTTTCCTTAGTAAATGCTTCTTTTAACTTCGGCATTATTCCAACCCCTGCATACTTTGCGTGCGGTAAAGTTCATGGTATTCTGGATTTTTAGAAATCAGTTCTGAGTGCGTGCCTGTGTCTACTACTGAGCCATTTTTTAAAATAAAGATGTTGTCGGCGTCTTTAATTGAAGAGACACGGTGAGAAATTAAAATAACTACCATGTCGCTGGTCTTGCGTTTTTTAATTGAGACAAGAATTTTTTGCTCAGTTTTCATGTCAAGTGCGGAAAGCGAGTCGTCTAAAATTAAGATTTTTGGATTATTTAAAAAGGCTCTAGCAAGCGATATTCGCTGTTTTTCGCCCCCTGATAAGTTTTTGCCATTTTCCAAAATTTTAGTATTTTGACCGTGCTCTAAATTCGCGATAGTTTCAGTTAAATCAAAGTCTTTGTATAGTTGATCTAAAACAACTTGGTCAAGGTACTTATTTTTAAAGTTAATGTTTTCAGCAATGGTTTCTGAAAACAAGAAACCGCTTTGCGAAACATAGCCGATGTGTTCAGCCAGAATGCTTTGCGGAATTTTGTTAATTTTAGTTTTGCCAATTAAACAACTACCTTGGCTAGATTCATATACCCGCATTAAAATTTCGCCAACTGTAGTTTTGCCAGACCCTGTGCGGCCAAGTATCCCAATAGTTTCGCCTGGCTTGATTTTTAAAGTTAAATCTTTTAAAACTAGGTTAGACAAATCATCTGGATACGCAAAATTAAAGTTCTTAAACTCAATTTCTGAATTTAAGTCGCTGGCAAGTAGGTTGTCGTTAGTTTTTAAATACCTTGCAAAAACCGCGGGTTGGTTTTCTTGAACCCTGTTTTCGCTTTCTTTATTTAAAGCATTTAAGAAAACTCGTCTTGAGACCATAGTTTTAGAAATCATAGTAACAAAGTGGCCTATTGCGACCAAAGGCCAAGAAAGCGTAAAGACGTAGGTAATAAACAAAATCATGTCTTCAGACTGGAGTTTACCAAAAATTTGGGTAGGAAAAATTACTAAAAGCGAAAGTGCGAAGATTAAAATATTTAAGGTAAGCCCTGTTATCAACTGGTTAAAGAAATTATTTAAGTAACCTGCTTTCGCACTTTTGGAGTAGGCTAAACTGTAGTTTTTAGCCAAAATACCAAAATGAGAGTAAGACCAGGCTTCTCTTAAAAAAGCCTTAATTACTGAGTGGCCTTGAAAGGTTTCTTGCACAAAGTCTTGCATTAAAGTGTAGTTTTGGCGAGACTGTTTAAAAAAAGTACGCTGTTTTTTGCCAAAATAAACAGAGACTAAAAATACCAAAAATAGTGGTATTAAAAATACAGTAGTGGCAGCCCAAGAGAGCGAAAACATTTTATATAGCGTAAAGCCACCTAGGAAAAAAATATCTGAAAGCATTAAGAAACTAAGCGCCACGGTCATTCTAATTTGGTTGATGTCTTGTGTGAAATACGCCATTAAGGCCCCAGTTTTAGTAGTTTTAAAGTGAGTTTGACTTTGTTTAGTTTGTTTTTCAAACAGATCAACGCGCATTTTACTTTCCACTAATCTAGATGTACCGAATAACGCAAAGCGCCACAAAAACCTGCCTACAATTAAAAGTCCCAGCAACATTAAAATAGAGGTGATATGACTATACACCTCTTGTTTTTTAGTGGCAAATTCAGTTTTATTTGTTTTAAAAATTTTCAGGATTTCACGAAACAGTTCAGGGATTTTAAGTTGATACCAGTTAATTACTATCAAAACGGCAGCCCCAAAAAACAAATAAGGACTAAACCTGATAACCAGTTTTAAAAAATAAAATTTGTTACCGTGGGCTTTCTTCATTTTAATTTTTAATTATTTCTTCTGTCGGAACTCCATATTTTTGTCTAAGGTCTAGTTCGTAGGTTAAGGCAAAACTCTCAATTCGCGCAAACACAGAATATCCATCTCTTACAAGCGCTTGCAATTTTTTGGCGATGTGTGTAAGATCTGGTAATTTTTTGTCAAAAACTAAATGACCCATTAGTTGGTCAAAATACTCTTTAAATTCATTTGCTTCTGGGTCTTCCATGCGTTCCAAGACAAAAACGGCCTCAGTAAGCATCGCCAAAAGATAAATTAGGCTTTCGTTGTTTTTTAAAAACTCTTTGTTTTTTTTAACTAAAACTTCCTTGAAAGCATCTGCAAAACTAGCCAAAATCTCAAACATGATTAGACCTTCTTTGATTTCTTTGGCAGTAAAGTCAACAGGTGCTAAATACAGCTTAAGGCAAGATACAGTGTTTTCAAATAAGGCAGCAGCTACATAATTTTCTTGAATAAAATCAGTTAATATAGCAAAGTCATCTGAGTTAATAAAATCACGAATTTGGCTTAAAGCATCAATTTCCTTTAGCATTTATGAACTGAACCAAAAAACTGCATTTTTTGGCGAACAATTTCTTTTGCTTGTTCAACTCCTGGTTTTAAAATTTTGCGAGGGTCGTAACCTTTGCCGATTTGATCTAGTCCCGCTTTAAAGTATTCATGCAGACCATCGCGAAAGGCTTGTTGAAGTTCTGTGTTGACGTTGATTTTAGCAATACCAAGTTCAATTGCTTTTTTAACTTGTGTTTCAGGGATTCCGGTTCCTCCGTGTAAAACTAAAGGAAAGTTTGCAGTTTCTTTGGAAAGTAGTTCAATTTGCGAAAAAGAAAGTCCTTTCCAGTTTGAAGGATATGGGCCGTGAATGTTGCCAACGCCAGCGGCCAAAAAGTCAATTCCAAGGTTTCGCATTGCTTTGGCCTCTTTTGGGTCTGCCAGTTCTC
This sequence comes from uncultured Acholeplasmataceae bacterium, assembly GCA_963534175.1. Taxonomy (GTDB): domain Bacteria; phylum Bacillota_I; class Bacilli_A; order Acholeplasmatales; family Acholeplasmataceae; genus CALISC01. The sequence goes on along the minus strand of CAUSQP010000008.1, from coordinate 6,373 downwards.
CGTTTCCAACCACTCCGTCTTCTTCACCGCCAATTGTGCCAACTTCTGCTTCAAAAGAGATGTTTTTGGCTTTAGCAAGTGTAAGTAGTTCTTTTGTTTTGGCGTAGTTTTCTTGAAAAGACAAGTGAGAGCCGTCAAACATTACAGAAGTAAAGCCGACTTCAATCGCTTTTTTAGTGCCTTCGTAAGTTCCGTGGTCCAAATGCAAAGCAACAGGTACTGTAATTTTTAAGTCATCGTGCAAAGCATATACCATTTTACAAACAGTGTTAAAGCCACCCATATAACGAATAGCGCCTTCAGAAACTCCCAAAATTACTGGACTTTTTTGCTCTTCTGCAACTTCTAAAACTAATCTAGTCCATTCTAAATTATTGATATTGATATGAGCAACAGCGTAGCCGTTTTGGCGTGCTTTGTGCACCATGTCGTGTGCGTTTACTAACATAGTCTTAAAAAATTCTCCTTAAAAGTAAGAAATTAACTAAAAGTTATCATATTTTTCAACTTGGCGATCAATAATGTCTTTTAGCACTTTATGTGATTTTTGAATAGCCTTAGTTTCGCGTTCATCAAGTTCAAGTTGTAAGATTTCGCGAATTCCGGATGCATTAATCACACAAGGTGTACCAAGATAAACACCTTTAAGTCCGTATTCTCCGTCTAAATAAGCAGAGACAGAAAGAACGGCGTTTTCATTTGAAAGAATGGCTTTACAAATTCTGGTCATTGCTGTGCCAATTCCGTAGTAAGTTGCACCTTTGCGATTAATTATCTCGTAGGCTTTGTGGCGAACGCAATCTTCAATTTCCATTAGTTTATTGCAGTTTACTCCACAACGTTTTTGTAGGTACGCACCTAGTTTAAGTCCAGCAACAGTAGCCGCTGAAAAAGCAGCAAATTCAGAGTCGCCGTGTTCGCCCATCACGTAAGCGTGAACGTTTCTTGGATCTACTTCTAAATATTCAGAAAGTGCATAACGTAGACGTGCTGAGTCTAGTACAGTACCAGAGCCGATTACTCGTTCTTTTGGAAAACCTGAGAATTTTTTAACAGCGTAGGTCATAATATCAACTGGGTTTGAAACTACTAAGAAAATACCATTAAAGCCACTTTTTACAATTTCTTTTACGATACTTTCCATAATTTTTAGGTTAATGTCGATTAACTCAAGGCGAGTTTGACCTGGCTTTTGAGCAGCACCGGCAGTGATTACTACGATCTCAGCATCATGGCAGTCTTTGTAGTCAGCTGCGTAAACATTTACATTAGGACCATGTACTAACACGTCTTGTAAGTCAAGAGCGTCACCTTCTGTTCTTGCTTTGTTAATATCTACGATCCCAATTTCTGTACCAACTCCTAAAATTGTTGATGCGAATGCGAAAGACGAACCAACTTGACCGTCTCCAACTAAGATAATTTTATTTTTTTTAATCATTTCTTGCTCCTTAATTATCTTTTTAATTATAATATAAATAAAGAGTTTTTTCTATCATTTTCCGTAGTTTTAGACGACAAACTGCTTATTTAAAAGGTTTTGCTAAATGAAGATAAAAACTAAAAAAATATTTCTTAAATTAACCTTAACAAAGAGCGATTAAGGGCGACTGTGGTATAATTTAAGAGTAAATGAGGTACACAAATGCTTTGGAGTGATTGGCTAGTTTTTATATTATCTATCTTAATGGTTGCAAATGTATTATTACAACAATCAAAAGATGACTTGCAAGACGCTTTTTCTGGTGATAAAGCAGAATTATTTAAAACTAAAAAAGCACGAGGACTTGACGCTGTTTTAAACATTACAATGGCTGTTTTCACAGTATTATTTGTAACATTCATTATCGTTAGTCGTGTACTAATTACAAAAGGTTTCTAAGTAAACCTTTTTTTATTTCAAAAAAATGCACCGCTTTTTTACCAAAAACTGGGAATTTGACCCAGAAATTAAACATCAAATTAAAAATGTGCTTAGAATCCGCACAGGCGAAAAAATTGAGGTTTGTGCAGACGGAGTATGTTTTTTAGGTTCGCTTGCCTATAAAGCGAATGAACCTGTGTTTATCAAAGAACAAGAGTTAACTTCCGGTAAGTCTTTTAAAGTAGATGTTGTCCAAGGTTTGACTGTTCCTAAAAAATGTGAGTTTGCAGTTAAACACTTAACACTTTATGGCGCAAGAAAAATAATGTTTGCACCCTTTCATAGAAGTGAAAAAAAATTAAAACCACTTAACCTAACAAGAATAGAGACTATCGCTAAAGAAGCCGCTGAAATCTCAAAACGCTTTTCAGTTCCAGAAATTAATGTGTTAAGTGCTTTGACTGAAATTGACTTTTCTAAATATGATTTGGTTTTGCTAGCTGACGAAGAAGCAAGTCTGGATAAAAAATTTAATTTCCAAGACTTTAGCGAAAAAAATATACTACTAGTTATCGGTCCTGAAGGCGGAATTGAGACTAAGGAACGTAAGTATTTTGAAAGTTTGACAAACTGTAAAATAGTTTCGCTTGGTGAAAATATTTTAACCACGGAAAGCGCAGCACTCGGAATTCTTTGGGCTTTGAATAATTTGACTTAAAACTAAGTAAGTTTTAAAAACAAAGATAAATATATCTTTGAAAAAGATATACATATGCTATGTTATTTATGTTTAAAAGAAATTGAAAACGAAGTGAATTTTTTAACTTTTTTTAAGTTGAATAGAGATATTTTCTGCAGGTCTTGCCTGCGTTCAAATAACTTTAATTTAATACACGAAACTTTTCCAACTGCCCAAAACTCAGTGTGCGACCTTTATTATTTTGAGAAGCACAACTCAGAAATTCCTGCAGACATTTATTTGCAGTTTTTTTCGTTTGTTTTATTGGAAAAAACCAGGATGGGGGTTCCGATTTTCTTCTTATTAGAGTATAATGAAGGTGTGGAAAAGGTTTTAAAAAAGGTTTTTAAAACCGATATCATTATTCTAAGTTTAAGAAAGGTAGGAACATATAATGAACATTAAAGTACAAGGCAAAAATGGATTTATTCCAAGTGAAAGTATTGAAAAATACTCAGAAAAAAAACTTGAAAAAGTTTTAAAACTCATCCCTGAAGACGACGTAAAAGTTAGAGTAGTATGCAAAGTTTACAACGATATGCAAAAAGTTGAAATTACTTTGACTCTACCTAAAGTAACTATGCGTGCAGAAGTTGAGCAAAAAGATATATACGCAGCAATTGACTTAGCTGTTGATAAACTACTTCGCCAACTAACTAAACAAAAAGATAAGTTTGCTTTACGTTTTTCTAAAAACAAAAACCGTGGTATTAAAGAAGAAAACAGTAAAATGGCCGATGCTATGGCGAAATCTTGTCAATACGGCGAAGACATTGTTAGAGTTAAGTCAATTTCGCTAGAACCAATTACTGCAGATGAAGCAATTTTCCAAATGGAGTCTTTAGACCACAATTTCTATGTTTTTAAGAATGTAGAAAATGGTAAAATTTGCGTAATTTACCGTAGAAATGAAGGTAATTTGGCAGTTATTGAGTGCGAATAGACTTTAGTTATTTTATATAACTGATATTTAATTTAATTATCTGCTAGAATCTAAACATTGAGATTTTTCGCGGGTTTCTAAAATAGATTAAATCCTTAAATTATTTTATAAGTTTCAAAACATATAGACAAAAGGCATATTTTAGGTGCTTTGTTATAAAAATTGAGCATCAATAATTGTAGAGTTTTAATTAAGCGATTATGATAAAAATGAACTGTCATAATTGCGACTGGTTTTAAACTTTAAAATATTAATTATGAATTTTCTTTTGCACTTCATATCAAAGTAGCAACAGAAATTACTACTGAAATTTTGAAGCCTGCATATTTATTATATTTAATTGACAAAATATCAAAATTTGAGGTCACAATTTGTGACCTCAAATACAATTTTTTATAAAAAACTACATTATTGTTTTTAATTATACTGAAACAAAACCGTAATTGATATTAGCATAAATTATAAATGGTTACCATTTATGCAATTATTGATAATATAGATAAAGAAATGTCTGATAAATCTAAAGATAGAAGTTAAACTTTAAAATATTAAACATTTAACAAGAAATTTAGTTTTAAAAAATTTGTTATACAATAGTGGTATGTGAAAATTTTACACATACCACTAAATAAGAAATTCATCTTAAATTTATAAAGTTCCTAACTTATAACAAGAAATTTAAATAAGTAAAAAGTTCACTTTAAATACTTATAGTACAAATACAATGCTGAATTCTTTAGATAAAATAATTTTATTTACTTTAAAATTAAAAGCGTTAGGAGAAAAATGAACGATCTTGAAATTAAAAAAATTATTAACTTTGAAAAAGAACGCCAAGAATACGGTCTTGAACTGATTGCTTCTGAAAACTATGTATCTGAAGATGTACTTGAAGCAGTTGGCTCTATTTTGACAAATAAGTACGCAGAAGGGTATCCATCTGCTCGTTATTACGGTGGTTGTACTTATGTTGATGAAGTTGAAAGACTTGCTATTGAACGTGCGAAAAAACTTTTTAACTGCAAGTTTGCCAATGTTCAACCACACTCAGGCAGTCAGGCAAATGCCGCGGTCTATCTTGCGCTACTAAAGCCAGGCGATACTATTCTTGGCATGGGTCTAAATGCAGGTGGTCATCTTACCCACGGCTACTCGCTTTCTTTTTCAGGCCAGTTTTATAAATGCTATGCATATGACTTAGATAAAGAAACTGAGCAGTTAAATTACGATACAATTGAAAAATTAGCAAAAGAAGTTAAGCCTAAACTGATAGTGTGTGGAGCGTCTGCTTATAGTAGAGAAATTGACTTTTTGCGTTTCCGCAAAATCGCAGATAAGGTAGGGGCTTACTTAATGGCAGACATTGCACATATCTCTGCACAAGTAGCAGTTGGTCTACATTCAAATGCTGTGAAGTACGCAGATGTTGTTACATCTACCACACACAAAACCCTTCGCGGACCGCGCGGTGGTTTAATTTTGACAAACAACGAAGAAATTGCAAAAAAGGTTAACAAAGCAGTTTTTCCAGGCGTACAAGGTGGACCTTTAATGCACGTGATTGCGGGAAAGGCTGTTTGCTTTAAAGAAGCCTTAGAGCCTAGTTTTAAAAATTATGTTAGCCAGTACATTAAAAACGCCAAAGCAATGGCAGATGAATTTAAAAAATTGGGATACCGTGTGATTTCTGGTAGTACCGACAACCATATAGTGTTAATCGATGTTAAGAAAAAGACTGGGTTAACAGGACTGGCTGCTCAAGAAATTCTAGAAAAAGGAAAAATTACTGTCAATAAAAACTCAATTCCTTTTGATACTGAGCCACCTAAATACACATCTGGAATTAGACTGGGTTCGGCAGCCTTGACAACTCGTGGCTTTAAAGAAGAAGACTTTAAAGAAGTTGTGAAACTGATTGACCTAATTTTAACAAACGCAGAAAATAAAAAAACTATAGAAGAAGTTAGAACAAAAGTTTCTGAACTTTGCCTGAAATATCCGCTTAACTACTAAAAAATCCCCTGACAAGGGGATTTTTATTTTGTTTAAACAATTTCCACAAGACCTACATTTGGTTTTGCTGTTTTGTCAATTGCAACCGATGCTGCTTTGTAGATTTTTACGCTAACCTCTGGATGCTTTTCTTTAGTGATACGTGCACACTCAGCAACACAATAGTCAAAACAAAGTCCAACTACATCTACGTATGTATTTGCGTTATTTTCTTTGAAGTTTAAAAGCAGGTCAACACCGTATTCTTCTTCGTTAACGTCTTGACCTTTGGAAATAATTAAACTGTTGGGGATTTTAGAAATCAGTTTAAGTAGTTCATGGTCAATCTCTGCACCCTTTGATTTTTGTACGCAGTGTTGCGGCCAAGGTCCACCTTGTGCATTAAAAGAACAGTGATTGGAAGGATGCCAATCTCTTGTAAATATTACCCAGTCATAATTATTTGCTTGACTTAACTTAATGATTTCTGCTTTAGCCTTTTGCCATGGTTCAATGCCAACTGCGAGTGAACCGTCAATAAAATCAGTTTGGGCGTCTATGATTGCTAGAATTTTCATAAAATAAATTCCTTTCTTTATAAAAAAAGCACCTACTTTAATAAGTAGATGCGAACTCAGTTATTAAGTGGCGCCCACTCCAGGTCTCGAACCTGGGACCTTCTGATTAACAGTCAGACGCTCTAACCAACTGAGCTAAGTAGGCGTGGGTTTATTTAAAATAAAGAAAGAAACTGGCAGCTCCCTATTTTCACGCAATCGCGCTATCGTCGGCGTAAAAGTGCTTAACTTCTGTGTTCGGGATGTAAACAGGTGTT
>CAUSQP010000007.1:0-13828 GCA_963534175.1 uncultured Acholeplasmataceae bacterium | reverse complement strand
TTATTTTTTTTTTTTTTTTTTTATAAAAAAAAAAAAAAAAAAAAAAAAAAAAAAACGAAATCGCCTAACAAGGCTTTTTGCTCTTTTTATAAAAATTGATTTTTTGTCATTTTGTAGCAGTGATAAACTCAAAATCAAGCAAAAAGAGCCCTTGCATTTGGCTTGTTTTAGACTTAGTTAAAATTTGATTAAGACAAATCGTGCTTGGTAAATACTCTATTTTTGACTATGATTTCATCAACCTTAAAATAAGCCTTAACTCTAGGGTCGTGAGTAATTATTAAAGCAGAGCATTCGTGGGTATTGATATACTTACCTATGGTTTTACAAATTGTAAAACAAAGTTCATCGTCTAGACCAGAAGTAGGCTCATCTAAAAGTAAAAACTCAGGTTCTTTGGCTAGTGCTAAAATTAAGCCTAGTCTTTGCTGTTCACCGTGTGAAAGAGTAAAAGGATGTTGTTCTAATTTATCTGTTAGTACAAATTCAATCAACAGTCTTTCAACTAAACTTTGATTTTGAACTTTTTTAAGTTCAAATTTTGTTTTACTCTCTGAAAACATATATCGGACGTCGTGTGGCAAATAACTTGTATATTTTTTTAATTTTCTTAAATTCTTATAAGTTTTTCGTTTAAAAAAAATTTTAATTTTACTTGAACTCACTGGTTTTAAATTACCTAAAAGCAAATTAAAAATAGTGGTCTTGCCAATTCCGTTATCACCAGTTATTAACTTTAACTCACCTTTTTTTAAGGTAAGCGATTTGAGTAAATAGTTAAAACTACCTGTTAACTCAACAGAAAGATTTTCTAAACTTAAAACTAAATCTGTACTTGCTTCTTTTAAACTAAGCGGTTTGATTTTAGTTAAACAACTAAAATCAAAACTGCTTAGTTTACCTTTTTTTAAGGTAAAGTTATTTTGTGTTAAGTATCTAAGTAAACAGGTTCTGTGTTCAAAAATAATTACTGTTTTACCTGCTTTTTTTAATTTATTTACTGCTGTGAAAAACTCAAGAACTTTTTTTCTGTCTAAATTAGCAAGAGGTTCGTCGTAGATGTAAAACTGTTTTTGAGCAGCCAAGTTGGAGTAAATCTCCAAAGCTTGTTTTTCACCAGCAGAAAGCGTGTAGACATCTTCGTTCGTTAAATTAAGTTTTTCTTTAAACTCAGAAAAACTTAATTTAGCACTATGCTCAGAGAAACCCTTATTTAATATTGGAAAAGAGTACTCATATATAGTTTTTGGAAATAAAAACTGGTCTGCTGGATTTTGTAAAACTGCCGAGATTTCGCTAAAGTATTTATCGGTATCTATTGCTTGAATGTCAATATCATTTAAAGTAATCTCGCCTTTTTGAATAAACTCATGACTTTTGCCAAGGTTTTTTAGCATTGCGTTAAGCATTGTGGTTTTACCAGAACCAGAATGCCCAAATATGCAGTAAATTTCGCCTGGCAAAAAGTCAATAGTAATATCTTTTAGTATTGCTTTGCCTGTTTCTTTTAAGGCGAGTGAATAGTTTTTAAATGACAAAACCATATAAAACTACTCCTGAAAAAACCAGCAAGTTAAGTAAAATAAAAGACGCATTTTTAACTAAAGAAACTGTGTAAGTCGGCAAAATTAACATGTCTTTTTTATTTAAATTAAAGTTTTTTAAAGTTGCAGCAATAGTTAGCATTTCAGTAATTTCAAAGGCTCTGACTAAAACAGGAACCACTAAACCTCTAAATTTTTGATAAAGTGATTTTTTTTGGTTACCAACATATCTCTTAACTTGTACGCTGTGTCTAAACTCAAGTATAAAAACAGGTAAGAAAGTAAACATAATGCACACACCTAGTACGAACTTGCGAGAAACTTTTAATTTAAGTAAAATGCTGGTTAAATAACTTAAATCTAGTCCACTCATTAAAATATATGCTAAAAATGCTGCAAAAAAACGCACAAATACCGAGTAAGTTTGCTCAAAACTCTTAGTTTGTAGATAAAATATTGCTAAAACTAGTACAGTAAAGATAAAAAAACTTGGTAATTTGGTTGCCAGACTATCGGCAAAACCAAAAATAAGCAACAAAAATAAACTAACGCAAATAAAAAAAGTTTTAGCCTTGGTTTCGGCTAAAACCAAGCCAAGACTAAAAATTAAAATAGAATTAAATACTAAAACAAAGGGATTTAACTTACTCAACGAAGTCACTTAGTTTAAGTAGTTTGTTGTTTTTAAACTCTTTGGCAATAATAAAGCCAAGTATAGACCCAATTACCGCAAGCACTACGGTGAAAGAAATTATAAAACTGATTTGCACAGGAGTTCCAGTAATTATAGTATTGTTTGCTTTACCAGCAATTAGTCTCATATAAAACCATTGAGCTGGAGTTTGCAGTGGTACAAATAAGATACTTGCGATTAACTTAGGTGTGGTTTTGCGGTAGTTTTTAAAAATAATTAAACAAATTATTTCTAAAATCAGCGCCGGAATTATAAAAGAAAACAGCATTACTGGACGAAATGCTAAAGGAATGCCTAGCATTAAACTAAGTATGATAAGTGTACCTTGCTTGCGGACTTTATAAAGTACTATGTAGATTAAAAAGCCGTAGGGAAAAGCAAAACCTATTGCTTTGGCGCCAAATATTTTAACGGCGTGCAAAGGAAATAAAAGTCCACCGATTGCAAGCATTATAGCAGCGGCTACTCCGATAAAAATAAAATCAGCGAGTGTGAAGCCAAGAAAGCCGTAGGCTTTCGGCAAAAGCGTGTAGAAACTGCTGCCTGGTTTCCCAAAATTTTTATTTTTTTCCATAAATTGATACCTCGTATATTTATATTTTAATTTAAATCAATAATTTTGTCACAAATTAAAAAAGGTTTTGGTCTGTGGGTAATTATTAAAAATGCGTGGTTAGTTTTCAGGTTTTCAATAATTTTTAAAACTTTTTCTTCGTTTTCTAAATCTAAAAATCTAGTTGGCTCGTCAAGCACAATTAACCCAGAGTTTTTTAAAATAGCCCTACACAGACCAATTCTAAACTTCTCACCGGTAGATATATTTAAGTGGTCAGGTGTTAACTTTAAATCCAGGTTTGAATTGTTTTTTCTGAGAAACTCAGACAAACCTGCTTGTTTAATTGCACTAATAATCTTTGTATCAGTAATTTCGGGATTTCCTAAAGTTAAGTTATATCTAAGCGTATCTTTAAAGATGTGTTCATCTTGAAACAAAACTGAAATATTTTGATATAAAGATTTGGTGTTGATACTTTTAATATCAAGTGTCTGGTTGAAAGTTATTTTGCCACTAATTGGTTTAATTAACCCGGAAATTAACTTAACTAAAGTAGACTTGCCAACTCCAGAGCGGCCAGATACACCAAGTATTTCGCCTATCTTTAAGTCAAACGATAAATCTTTAATAACAGGTTTATCTTTTTGATATTCAAAGTTAACTGAGTTAAAGCAAAGTGAACTAAACTCAAAGTCATTTTGTCTTTCAACTTTATTTTCTTTTGGCAAAGTAAATATTTTTTGAACTCTTTGATTAGCCGCTTCAACTAAAGCGTATTGTTCAAAAAGTTGAGATAAACTAAAAACTAAAAATAGTGTTGAGTAAAACAAAATTGGTCCAAAGTGGTAAGCAAACGCTGACTTAAAGATAGTTTTTGCAAAAAGAGCAATTAAAACAGTAAGTGAAGTCATTAAAGCGGTTACAACTATCATCTTACTTTCAATTAGCACGTTTATTAAAACATTTTTTTGATTTAACTCACCTGAGGCTAAATTAATTTCTGAATTGACTTTTTTAGTTTGGCTAAACATATAAATACTTCTTAAAACTTGAGTTTTTTGAAATATTACTTTAGTTAAGTTTTTAAATAAACTCCTGGCTTCACTGAACTTGTTTTTACTTAATTTGTGAAACAAAAAGTAAATCAAAATTACTGAAACGTGAGCAGAAAAGATAGTTAAAACTAATGTTGGCGAGACAAAAAATCCAGAAATCAAAACAACTAACTCTAAAGTAAGCGAAATAAAGAAAGGTGAGATAGTGTGCGCAAAAAACAACTCAAGAGTTTCAATGTCTTTAGTTAAAACTGTCAAGAAATCACTTCGATAGGTCTCGGCAAGCAAATTAAGGTCGGTTTGTTTAAGTTCCTTAAACAAAACAAGGCGGTAGTTTTCAAGAATTCGGAAAGCCACCAAGTGGTTAAAATATTGCTCTAAGAAACGGAAAAATGGTCTGAGTAAACCCATGATTGGCACTAAACTGCCCAAAACTATTAAACTAGGCGTTGATAAACTACTAAACTGAAATAATAAAAATAAAGGAATTATGGCAATTAAAAGTACACTTAGTTGCGAAAGTACACCAAAAATAACAGCCGTAGTCATTGCAAGTAGATTATTTTTTAAAAATATGCGCTTATGCATGCAAAACTCCTTCTTGCTTTTCAAAATCAAGGACAACTGAGTTTTGAATTTCTCTGCTCACTCGGTGAGAAATCAAAATAACAAGCGCTTGTTTTGACTTTTGATTAAGCATGGAAAGCGCTTTTTCTTCGTTTTCCTTATCTAAGTTTGCTGTAATTTCATCAAGTATATAAACATCTCTTTCAATTAGTGAGACTAAGGCTAAATAAAGTCTTTGTTTTTCGCCACCAGACAGGTTATTTTCGCTTGCGTTAATTGGGTAATATAGATTTTCACTCAACTCTTTTAAATCGAAGTAAATTAACATTTCTTTTACTAAATTAAGGTCAAAAACTCCGTGGTTTTCAAAAAACTCTTTAACGGTTTCACCGTAAAGCGGCTGTTCTGCTGAAATATAGACAAGTTTTTTATAAAAACTAATGTCGCGTATGTTTGAAATATCCGTGTTGTTTAAGTAAATAGAACCACTTTGTGGAGATAATATTTTTGCGCTAAGTTCAGCAAAAGTAGTTTTACCACATCCTGATTTTCCTTTAATTAAATAAAAATTCGGTTTAGTGAATTTATACGTGAAATTACTAAAAATTTTTGTGTCTTGGTGTTTAAAGTCAACTGCTTTAAACTCAAAACACTTAACTTGCTCGCTAAACTCAAAGTTTACTTGCTTATTTTCTTTACTTTCTGCAAATAAATAGACTTGCTTTAAGTTTTCATACGCAGAAACTCCGGCCATCGCAGCGTGAAAAGCAGAGCCAAGTTGTCTGAGTGGCACAAAAAAAGCAGGTGCAGTTAAACATAAAAATACAGTTTGGAAGTTGAGCAACTCAAAGCGGTAAAAATAAATACCTTGTTTTCTTAAAATAAGCGGTAAAACTACTTCTAAAAATAAAACAAGGGCTGCCGAAAAATAAGTAACAAAGTCCATAATAAATAAAGACTTTAACTGCATTTTTAAAACACGCATAGTCTGCACTTTAAAGGCTTTGGCGTTTTCTTTTAACTTAGTTTCAGCAATGTCTTCAGAGTTTGCCAACCTTAGTTCACGAAGACCCTTTAAGTTATCGGTGTAGGCTTCACCTAAATCTAGATAAATCTGCCAATTTTTCTTAAAAGTTTTGCGAGCCTTGCAGTGGCTGAGTGCCATAGCAAGTGGGATTAACGGAATAAAGAACAGAAAAATTCCGCCAGCAAAGTAGTTACCAGCTAGAAAATACAGCAAAGTGAGCAAAACTATTGAAAAAAAAGCAACTACAAAAGACGGAACAAACTTAGTAAAGTAAATTTCAAGGTGGTCAACGCCTTCTGTTAATAGTTGAGTATATTTAGTTGGGTTTTCTGCAATTTTGGGGTCTTTTAAAGTAATTAGTTTACCAAAAAAATCTAGTCTAATTCTGGTTTTGACTGAACTTGCCACAACTTGTGCAAAGTAAGCAGAAACCAACTGAAGGCCAGCCACTGACAGTATCAAAACTAGTAAAGCAATTAAACTGGTCAACTCAAAATCATTGTGCTTTAAAAAAAGTTTAGAAAGTAAATAAATGGATGCAGTAAGCGCCAAAAAACTCACGCACTTAAATAAAGAAAGTAAAAAGATATTTAGTTTTTCAGACCTCGTGAGAATTGAAAAAAGTTTAGTTTTAATCATAAAAATTTAGGTTGAACTAACCCCTTTTAGGGGTTGTTTAACTTGAAACCTACTTTCGTTTTAATTAAAAATTAAAAAAGACTTAATTTGGGCTAAATACTTAAATACAAACATCCCCCAAAATAAGTCTTTTTTAAAACAATCTAAATTATTTTAATTTATATAAATTATTTACAACTATCTAACTTTATTTAGCCAAAGTACCCATCGGGTCCCAAGGTTTAAGTACGGTAGGTTCAGATTCAAGGGCTTTAAGTTCTGCTTCGTTTAAATATTTTTTGTTAATAAGTACTTGGTAAGTATAGCGGTCAAACCAAGTATCTGTACACAAATAATAGCCTTTGGAGCCAACTTTATCTCCCCAGGAGTTTTCAATTTTCCATTTATTTGGCTTGCCATCTACTAAGTTTACGCCAGTTAAAAGCATAGCGTGGTTCATAGCAGATGCACGATAGTCAAGTTGAGTTTCTTTATCTAGAGTTACGTTAATGTCAAAAATTTGTTCAAAGTCAAACATACGGTCGTCCCACACACCGTGTGTGCGGTCACCAAAAAGTGAAACGTCTGAACCAAACCAAACAGGTTCTTTGTCAGAAAGTTGAACGATTGTCACTTCTTTTAGTCTGTCAATTGGTAAGTTAAGGTGAACAACTTTGTTTCCTTCAACTACATTGCCAAGATAAGAAATGGTGTAAGTTTTTAAAAAAGGTTTATCTTTAGTTGGTGAGTTGATAATAGAAACATATTGATTTAAGTCAAGGCCAACGTATTTGTCATAGAATTTTTGCGGAGTTAAGTTTTGTGCGATGTGGTATTTTTTATTTTTATCAGTATATTCAAAGGTAAATTTTTGTGGCGGCATACCGAAGTTTGTAACTAAGAAGTTATAAAGTTCTTGGGTTGCAACTTCGCGGATTTTTTGAATATCGGCGTCTTTTCCTTCTTGGTGTGCGCGGCGAACATCGGCAGCATACTTACGTAGACGTACGTTAATAATTTCATTCATTAAACCTGTGTTTGAACTAGAAGTAGTTTCAGGCATTGCAGATTTTGGCACAAGTCCGTATTTTTCAATTAGGTTTTGTAGCATTGCCCATTGACCACCATCTTGAATACCTTGATTTAGTAAAAATTGCAAAGTGCGGTCATCAACTTCTGCGTCTAGGAAATCTAGAACTGACTCAAAAAAGAAGTTAATTTTTTCAAGTTTATCGTAAAAAGCGATGTAGTTTTGAGAAAACTCAAATTCAGTAAGTTTTAGTTTTTTTGCAGTAATTTCGCGAAGAAAGTTTAGACCTGAGAAAATCCAGCAACGACCTGAGCGCATTTGGTTGGCAACAGGTAGTGTTTCGATGTTAACTGAGAAGTTAAATTGAGTGTTTTGTTCTTCTTCTAAAATATATGCAACGTCTTGCAGATTACCCTTAGTCAAAGCACGACGAAGCACAGTTTTGCTGCTGTCTGCTTTAATTGATTGTTCTAATTTTTTTAAATATTCTTTTTCTAGCATTTTTTCCTCCTAGAATAGTTTAATTTTAACAAATTAACCCCATATTTACCACATTTTTGGCTTATAAAACTAAGCGATTATACTAATTTTTTGCGTTATATCGTTTTTACTCACAAAAGCGAATAGGTGTGTTAAAATTAAAGGCGTAGAAAGCAGCAGCACTTGGCAAAAAAACACCATGCTCTCGCCTGATTGCAACCAGCAGTAGGCAAAAAGTTACTTAAAAATCTTTAATATATTTTTGTAATTTTTAAATGAGCACTTTCTTACAGTGCTCATTTTTATTTATATGCTTTCCAGAAAGGAGAAAATTTATCAATAATTTTTATCGTAACCAAAGAGTTAGAGTTCAAAAACCAGTTGAGTATGTCAACGAATTTGTACCCGACAGAACCATTCTTTTAATCTCTGAAACCGGACAAAACCTAGGTGTAATGAGTAAAAAAGATGCCCTAAAAAAAGCAGTTGAAGCGGAACTTGACTTAGTTTTAGTTTCGGATGTTAAGGCTGAAAAATTAGTTTGTAAGATTATGAACTACTCAAAGTACAAATACGACAAACTAAAAAGGGAAAAAGAACAGAAAAAAAATCAAACTATCATCGAAATTAAAGAAATCAGACTGTCGCCAGTTATTGACGTTAACGATATTAACACTAAATTAAAACACGCCAGACGCTTCTTTAAAGCAGGCAATAAAGTCAAAATTTCTATGCGTTTCCGCGGTAGAATGATTCAACGAATTGAACTTGGTATGGAAGTCATGCAAAAGTTTATTCAAGAACTTGGCGATGAATGCGTGGTTGAAAGCCAACCAAAAATGGATAAACGCAGTTTAATTGCGACCATCGCCCCGGCAAAAAAAGAAAATAAATAAAGGAGTATCAATATGCCAAAACAAAAAAATCACTCTGGACTTAAAAAAAGAGTAAAAATTTCTAAAACAGGAAAAATCTTAAGAGGTTGTGCTTTCCGCAGTCACTTATCTGCCCACAAAACTCACAAGCAAACTGTCCAACTAAGAAAAGGAGCCCAAGTTTCAAAATCAGACGAAAGACGAATTAAACAACTTGTGGCAGGACTTCGTTAGTTTTTAAACTAACTCACAAATATATTTTTACAAGGAGAACATCAACATGGCAAGAGTTAAAAATTCAAAAACTACTAAAGCACGCCGCAATAAAGTTTTAAAACTAGCAAAAGGCTACTTTGGTTCAAAACACGCACTTTACAAAACAGCGCACGAACAAGTAATGCGTTCGCTACGCTACCAATTTAGAGACCGTAAACAAAGAAAAAGAGAATTTCGTAAACTTTGGATTACTCGTATTAACGCAGCCTGCGCGCTAAACGACTTAAAATACTCTAAATTCATTCACGGCCTTGAACTCGCTAAAATTGAAATTAACAGAAAAGTTTTAGCCGAACTTGCAAATTCAGACGAAAAAGCGTTTAAAGAACTTTGCGATAAAGCCAAAAAAGCCTTAGCAAAATAGATTGTAAATGCCAAAAGAAACAAAAACTACAGCCAAAACTGTAAAAAAAATTAAAGAAACTGTCAAAAAAGCAACTAAAGAAGCAGAAAAAGAAGTAAACAAAGTTGCTAAAAAAGCAGAATCTGAAAAAACTAAAACTGCAAAAGTAACAAAGTCTACAGCAAAAACTACTAAAAAAGAAACAAAAACTGAAGAAAAAGTTACAAAAAAAGCAGTTTCTAAAAAAACTAAAACTGAAAAATCTGAAAATTCTGTTAAATCAGAAACCAAATTAAACACCGCTGAAAATAAAAAAATAGAGACAGTTTTTAAAAAAATTGTTAAAAAAATTGGCGATGAACAAACAATTTCACTAGACGAAATTAACAAAATCAACACACTTTCAGATAGCCTTGACAAAATAATTGACCGCCTTAAAAAAGAAGATTATGAAGTAACTGGGTTGGCTGACGAAAACGAGATTGACGCCGAGGAACTCAAAGAAGCCGAAGATTTAGAAAATGAAATCAACAAGGCAGACCTTTTTAAAAATACCGGTACCAACATTCCTTCAACTGACTTAGTTAGTTTGTATTACGCAGACGTGACTAAAATCAAACTTTTGACTTTTGACGAAGAGCAAGAGTTGTCAGTTAAAATGGAAGAAGGCAAAGCAGCAACTGAGCAAATCAATGAAATGCTTGAAAATGGGGTTGATCAGTATGACCCAAAAATTTTAGACTTAAGAAAAATTGAGTACCAAGGTATGAAGGCAAAACACAGTTTAATTGACGCCAACTACCGCTTAGTTATTTCTATTGCCAAAAAATATGACCGTGGACACATGTCTTTTCTGGATTTATGTCAAGAAGGGTCAATGGGCCTGGCTCGTGCTGCTGACAAGTTTGACTACCGAAAAGGCTTTAAGTTCTCAACTTACGCAACTTGGTGGATTCGCCAAGCAATCGCGAGAGCCATTGCCGATCAGGGCAAAACTATTCGCATCCCTGTGCATATGAACGAAACTATTTCAAAAATCACTAAAACCCAATCACAACTAACCCAAGAACTAGGCAGAACTCCAACTGATGAAGAGATTTGCGCGCGTATGCCGGGACTGACCGAAGAAAAACTAAATCACGTGAGACGAATTGCTAAAGATCCAGTTTCCCTTGAGCAGCCTGTTGGCGAAGAAGAAGACTCAATTTTAGCAGACTTTATTTCAGACCCCAATGCCATAACTCCCGAAGAATATGACAATAAACAACTGCTTTTAGATGTTTTAAATGAAGTTCTGCAAACTTTGACCGACCGCGAGGAGCGTGTGCTTAGACTACGTTTCGGACTTTACGACGGACAAACCAGAACCTTAGAAGAAGTTGGTAAAACTTTTAACGTCACCAGAGAACGCATTCGTCAAATTGAAAACAAAGCCTTGAAGAAACTAAAACAAAATAAAAACGCCGATAAAATTCGTAAATACTACGAATTGAACAGGAAGTGAAATATGCGAGTACTAACAGGTAAATTTAAAGGACAAACCTTAAAACGCGTGTTTTCAGATGAAACTAGAGAAACTTCTGAAATCTTAAAACAAGCAGTTTTCAATTCTTTGTTTGACTTAAATGGCAAAGTTTTTCTAGATTTATTTGCAGGCTCTGGACAAATTGGCATCGAGGCTCTTTCTCGTGGTGCTAAACTAGTTTACTTCAACGACCGTTTTTTAAAGTCTGAACAAACTGTTTTGGAAAACTTAAGTCTTTGCAAAGCAGATGCCAGCAGTTATTTAGTTAAACGTCTAGATTACCTTGACTATCTTGGTTTTATCACTGCTAAAGGAGTTTTGTTTGACTATATTTTCCTAGATCCACCTTTTAACACTAACTACTACAAAAACATTATGCTTACAGTCAAAGAACTACTTAGTCCAAATGGAAAAGTTGCAATTGAGTGCAAAGCGGATTTTGAAGACTTTTCGGTAATCGGCTACACTTTAGAAAAATCTACAGTTTACTCCAATAAAAAACTCTTGATTTTTCAAAAAGAAAACTAAAAGCAAATGCTTTTGTTAATTTAAAGGAGTTTATCTATGTATAAATTAGTAATTCAAGCAGCCACCGCCCCGCTTTGGGTCGCGATAGTTGCCCCAATTTTGGCAGCACTTATCGGCGTGTTTTTCGGATTTTACCTAGCTCGTTTCTACGTTAAACGCTATTTGGCTAAAAACCCACCAATCAATGAAGCCGCAATTCGCGCAATGGGTCGTCAAATGGGTCGCACTTTTTCTGAAAAACAAGTTAAACAAATTGTGGCTCAAATGAATGCAGCCAATCAAGGCGAAGCTAAAAAATAAAAATTCCAACCAAATAAAAAATCTGGCACATAAAGTGTCAGATTTTTTTTAATTTAGCATAAATTTGCTAGAATCGTAAGAACTGCTCGGCGTCTAAAACAAAGACAACCGCTCCACCGACTTCCACGGATACCGGAATTGATGAAAACCCTCCAAACTCGTTTAGTATCGTGCTTGGCACATCTTTTCTTCTTTTTTTAGAGTTATCGTCAATGATATCTAAAACTTGCGGAACAAGTTCATCGTTGACACCAATTAAAAAAGTTGCATTCTTTGAACGCAGAAACCCACCAGTAGTGACTAATCTAGTGGTTTGAAATTTATTTTGATTCAAAGCACGCTGTACTTTGTTAGCGTCGTCGTTAGTGATAATTGCAACAATTAGTTTCATAAAATAATTAAATAAAAATGGACTTTAAAATTAGTATTTTTGTCTGCGAATTTTACCATCTAATTTATGGATGACTAAACTACCGCCATTTTTTTCAACTAAAGCCTCTGCATAAGCAACAGCATCTTTTTGAGTCTCGAAAAACTTAATAGTTTTATCTGAACCTTCTTTTCTTACTCTCCACATTTTGTAGTTTTCAGTTTTACGGTCTTTGTTTTGAGATACATGATAAATTGATGTATTTTCAGCCATTTTTTACCTCGCCTTACTTATCTAAATTATAGCAGTAAAGTGTTTTAATTTAATTTTTAAATACCAAATATTTTTTTGTAATCACTCAATAAAGTCAAAATATTATTTTTATTTACATTTTTGTATATCAAAAGTGGTAAAATATATGTGTATGCAAGACAAAGAAATTTTCATGTTACTATCAGACGCAAACAAACTAATTAAAAATGTAGTTTACGTCAATCAATCTACTGAGTACATTTCACTTTTATTTAAGCAAAACGCCAAGAAGGCGAAATTTTTCGTGCCTTCGTCGATTCGCAACAACACCTATGAAGTTTCGCAACTTTATAGCGTAAAAATTTCAAGAAACCGCTTTAATAAATTGTTTGACGGAATAATAAAGCCAGCAAATTCAACTGAAATGGCACTACTTAACTACTCTAAGTTAATCAAAACAGTATTTTTAAACTACAAAGACCTAAATATTGACTTAAGTACCATTGAGTTTTTCTACAACAAAAT
Organism: uncultured Acholeplasmataceae bacterium; assembly: GCA_963534175.1. GTDB lineage: Bacteria > Bacillota_I > Bacilli_A > Acholeplasmatales > Acholeplasmataceae > CALISC01. Next base: position 1,263 of record CAUSQP010000007.1, on the reverse strand, counting down.
GGGAGAAAACATGAAAACAGGCTCAGTAATTAGGGCTTATCGCAAAACTAGATTCACAAATTACTACAATATTTCTGATAATAACGAAAAACGTTTTGAAGGTGTGAAGGCTAACCTAATTAAAAATAAACTTAGAGAAATTTGTGCAGAGTATAACTCAGAAATTACTGCTAACCCTGATTTAAAATTATTCATTATTCCGCGTTTTTTGGCGAAATTTATCTACATATCTCCGTTTCTTCGTTTCAACTATACCATTGCTACTTTGCTGATGCACACTTGTTTGCTTAGAGAAAATTACGCAATTTCTAGATTTGGTAAACTAGATGAGTTTTTTAATAGAAACAAAGAAAGACTTGAAAAAACTTTAGTGGAAGTGCAAAATAACTTAAAAGAAGAAAACGACTCAACTGTTGAGTTCATTAAGTTTTTCACAGAAATTTTGGCAAAAACTTACGAGGACTTTAGAGTACAAATCTCAGCAATGGAAGCCGGCAAAAAAGCCATTAATATTGTAAGGAAACAAATTAAAGATAAGTTTAAAGTCTTTACTAAAAGAGAAATTATGAAAGAGTGTCCTTATTACTCTAAAATTACAATTGAGCGTACTTTGGCTAAATTAGTTGAAGAAAACTTTATTTTGTTAAGAAAACAAGGTAAAAGTACTAGATATTTAATTAACGACCAAAAAATAGTTTAGGTTAAAAGCAAAAGAAAAGGCCCTTAGGGCCTATTTTTCTTTGGATTGGTCTGCTTTTTTCTTTTGTTCAAGAACAAGTTGACCTTTGTAGTATCCGCATTCTGGTGTTACACGGTGTTGTAGTGTAAATTCACCTGTTTGTGGGCAAACTGTAATAGCAGGACGTTGTAATTTGAAATGTGTTCTTCTTTTGCGTTTAGCAGTTTTTCCAGTTCTTCTAAATGGAACAGCCATATAGATACCTCCAACTGACAAACATTATAGCAAAATTAAGCGCTTTAACCAAGTAAAATGCTGGTTATCCAAGTTTCTTTAAAAAGTAAATTTCTTTGCCTAACTTAACTTTAGGATTGAGCAATACAAGACGGGTGTTTCGCAAATTAACCTTAAAAATTTGGCTAAAATTGTCTTGACATAAGTATCTGCCAGCAAGTGGCAGAACTTTATTTTCACCTAATACAAAGTGTGAGTTTTTTTGTTTTAAGCTATAACAAACCGGGTTTTCAAGTTGCATTATGAATTATATTGTTGAAGCAATAACCTAGCCAGCTGTTGCATTAGCT
>CAUSQP010000006.1:0-15193 GCA_963534175.1 uncultured Acholeplasmataceae bacterium | reverse complement strand
GTCTACATCAATGTAGATAAACGCCAATTTATTCCAACTGACCTGGCCTTTGACTTAGTCTCTTCTTTTGACGAGTACTTCGTTAAACTAATGGATCCAGCCTACACTTCCGAAATGGAGACTAATTTAGACGAAATTGCTCATGCTGATATCAATAAAGTTGAGTTTTTAAGCAGTTTTTATAAAGAGTTTATGCAAACTCTGGAGACCGCTGAGCAGAAAATGCCTTCAAAAAAGTTTGCGCAAATTTTAGAAGAACCATGCCCAAAATGTGAAAAACCGTTGATTTTAAGAAAATCTGCCTACGGTTTTTTCAAAGGTTGCACAGGTTTCCCAAAATGTCGCTATATTGAAAAAAGTGAGAAAAACGAGGAAACTGCTGTTGTATAATTAAATAAAGTACACTTGACTTTACTCACACAAAAAGGAGATTTAAATTATGAAAAAATTATTACTTTTATTTACCTTAATTTTATCTGTATTTTTAGTTTCGTCTTGCAAAAAAGACGACCCAAAACAACCAGATAAGCCAGATCAAACTCTTGATTTAAGCAAGTTAGCTGTGCCAAGTGGTCGCGTTTTAAAAAACTTTACGCTACCGGCTAAGTTAAAAGAAACTGAAATTAAATACGAAATAACTCAAGGAAAAGAAGCAGCTACATTAAATAACTTAGAAGTTCAAGTATTTCGCCAAGACAAAGATGTTTCGGTAACCTTGTTAGCAACCGCTGGTGAACTGACTCATGAGTTTAATTTTACTGTGGCAAAACTAGAAGGCGCGCAAATTACTCAATACAAAGCGCTTGAATCTACTTTAAAGAAGGCAGAGTTTACCGCTAAAGCCAAAGAAATTTATGAAAAAGTGCCTGTACTTAGCACTATTATTAAGTTAGTTGAAGCACAAATTGCTAAGTTTGGACTAGATAAACTAAACCAAACAGGAGCAAGCGACGACAGCGTATTTAGCAAAATTATTGCTCAATTTAAAGACAAAGACGGCAAGTTAGTATTCCCAGAAAAATTAGAAGTTGAAAACCCAGGCCTGCTTAAAAACTACATAGACCTTTACAACACAATCCGCCAAGCCCTTAAACAACCATTTCCTAAAACTAACACGGAAACTTTAAAAAAAGTTGGCGCTAAACTAGCCGCTCTTTTAAATGCAGAAAGCATTGCTAAATTAGTTGAAGACAACTTTATTTTCAAAAAAGCCGGCAAAGAAGACAAGGAATATAAAAAACAAGTTCTTGACTTTATTAGAAGCGAACTTAACCAAAAGTCTATTCAAATGCTAATAGACCAAGCACTTAACTTATTTCCAAAATTGCCAGACCTTGGTTCATGGAAAGAACTGACTGAGTTTTTCCCAACATTGTTTGATTTAGGTAAAGCAATTTATGACCTTAAACTACAGCAAAACAAACTAAGCGCCCTTAAAGACAAAATTAGCGCAGGCAAAGTAGTTCAACAAAGCGAAGTTGACACAGAAATTGCTACTTTTAAAGCACACCAAGCGGCTTTAAATAAAGCAGTTCAAGCAGTTGAATCTCAACTAAATAAAGACAACATTCAAGCGGCTTTTAAAGACGCGCTTAACTCAGTTGGTAAGTTTTTCAAACATTTTGCTCCTGAAGACCTGTCAAAACTAAGCAGCGCTCGCAAAGCAGAAGTATTTAAAAAATACCAAGAACAAGTTAAGGCTTTTACCAACATCCATGAGTTTATTTTAGGACTTGTTTTAAGACTTGGAAATAAAAACTATGAACACGAATTGATGCCAGGTGGAGACGCGGATCTTTTTTCACTTGTTTCTGCTTGGTCTAAATACTTAGTTGGCTTTATTTCTAAAGATAACACCAACATTCACCCAGCAATCAGCAGTGTTTTTAGCATACTTTACGGTCAGGTTTTTGGTGCAAAAACAGGAACAGTTGAAAACTGCAAGCAACTTTTTCAAATTGCTAAGTACTTCCTTGACCCACAAAATGGGCAAGACTCAAAAGTTTATAGCGATTTAGTTAAACTAATTCAAGAACTGAAAGTAATGTCTCTAAGATAGACGTTTAAATAAAAATTTACTTTAAAACTATAAAAACTACCAAGTTCTGATTGTCTTTGGTAGTTTTTTTCATAAATTAACCTAAAAAAAGGAGCACTATGGAAGACTTTTTAAAGCCAATTGAAGAAATTAAAAAAAGCACGAATACTGATCTTAATTCAGGACTGACTAGCGAAGTTGCCGAAACTAAACTAAAAGAAAACGGACCAAATCAGTTTGCAAAAGAAAAGAAACGTCCGTTTATGCTCAGACTACTTTTGCAGTTTAAAGACTTAATGGTAATTATTTTAATTATCGCCTCAATTCTTTCGTTTGTTGTTGGCCAATACCTAGAAGGTGCTGTAATTGCGGCTATTGTGGTTTTCAATGCTTTGCTTGGACTACTGCAAGAAATGAAGGCAGAAAAAGCCTTAGAGGCAATTAAAAAACTCAATCAACCGCACGCCACGGTTGTCAGAGACGGCGAAGTTAAGCAAATTGAGTCCGCTGACTTAGTAGTTGGCGACATCGTGATTTTAAAAGCTGGCGATATAGTTCCGGCAGATTTGAGACTAGTTGAGTGCTTTTCTTTAAAGGTAGATGAATCTAGTTTAACCGGCGAAACTTTGCCTGTTTTAAAAACAAATACAGTTTTAATTGACCCCAAAACCCCGTTGGCTGAGCGCACAAACATGTGTTATTCTTCAACCGTGGTAACTTATGGTCGCGCAACTGGGATAGTTGTAAATACAGGTATGCAGACAGAAATCGGCAAAATAGCGTGCGCTTTAAAAGCAGCTAAGTCAGAAGTCACTCCACTGCAAAAACAAATTTCTCGTCTAGGTAAGTTTTTAGGACTAGCGGCTGTCTTGCTTTGTTTAGTGATCTTTGCGGTTAACATCGCAGAGGCTTATATTTTTGCAAAATCTGGCTCAGTTGGTGCCCAAAAGTGGCTAAGTTTGCTTATTTTAGCCTCAACTATTGCGGTTGCCGCAATTCCAGAAGGTCTGCCCGCAATTATTACAATAATTTTGGCAACAGGAATGCAAAGGCTTTCTCGCCGTGGCGCTATTATGAAAACTTTAACTTCTGTAGAAACCTTGGGTGCAACTTCAGTAATTTGCAGCGACAAAACAGGAACATTGACTAAAAACAAAATGACTGTCAAAAAACTGTGGTGTCGTGGTGAGTTTTATCAAACCGACAAAATTCCTAAAACTAATTTAGATTTACTTAAACTAATTGAGTTTTCAGCACTTTCAAATGACTCTGAAATCATCGACGGCGAAGTTGTTGGAGATCCGACTGAAACCTGTTTAGTTGAACTTGCACAAAGTCAAAAAATTGATTTGACTAACTTAAACAAAACACACCCGAGAATCGCTGAACTGGCTTTTGACTCAGAGCGCAAACTAATGTCTACAGTGCACGGATTTGGAAATAAAAATATTTTAATTGTAAAGGGCGCTCCTGAAGTCCTGCTTAGCCGTTGTTTAAATAAAGCAGCAACAAAATCAGCAAGTCCTGCAATTGACAGTTTGACCAAATCTGCCTATAGAGTGCTGGCGGTTGCTTTTAAAGAAACCGATATTACTAATACTTATTCAAAAGAAGCTGAAGATAACTTAACTTTTCTTGGGCTGATTGCTATGCAAGACCCACCGAGAGAAGAAGTTAAACTTGCGATTGAAAACGCCAGACAAGCCGGAATTCAGACAATTATGATAACTGGCGACAACGTTCAAACCGCAAAAGCGATTGCCAAGGAATTAAATATTATATCTGCAGACTCTGACCTGGCGATTTCAGGCGTTCAGTTAGATGAACTGACAGACGCTGAGTTTTTTGCACAAATTAAAAACATCAAAGTCTACGCCCGAGTTTCACCTGAAAACAAGGTCAGAATTGTTGAAACTTGGCAAAAACACGGAAAAATTGTTTCTATGACTGGAGATGGAGTAAACGACGGACCTGCACTTAAAACTGCGCAAATTGGTGTCGCGATGGGTAAAGTTGGCACAGAAGTTGCCAAAGGTGCGGCTGACATGATTTTAACTGACGATAATTTTTCCACAATTTTAAAAGCGGTTAAGGAAGGTCGTGGAATTTTTTCCAATATCCAAAAAGCCTTGCATTTCTTGCTTGCTTCCAATATCGGCGAACTAATTACAATTTTTGTAATTTCTTTAATTGGTCTGTTTGTCTTCAGACAAGAACTTGAACCCTTTACTTCTACTCAAATTCTTTGGATAAATGTGGCAACAGACTCGTTTATTGGAATTGCCATTGCTTTTGAAAAAACCGATAAAAACGTAATGAAATTAAAGCCAAGAGACCCTAAAGCCGGTTTCTTTAAAAACGGACTTGGAGTTTTGATTTTCACCCAAGGCATAGTTTTAGGACTGGCTGCCACAGCGGCTTACTTAATTGGCTACCACACAATTGCTCCGCATGCCGCAAGTTCTTTAAACTTAGACTTATCTTATTACGGAAGTGGCTTTACTTTAAATCAGTTTAAAGAGTTATTTGGTTCAACTTGTGCATTCTACACGCTTTGTATTGCTCAGTTTATGTTTGTGTATTCTGCTCGCAACCGCCTACAGCCTTTTTATAAACAAAAAACTAACTGGTTTTTAAATATTGCGGTTTTAGTTTGTTTTGCTCTGCAAATGAGTTTAATTTTCATACCAGCGGGCAAAGCATTTAGTTTAGTTAACTTCCGCCATATCACTTGGCGCGGCTTTTTGACGATATTTGGTTTTAGTGCTGTGCTTTTTGTATTTTCAGAAATTACTAACCTAACCCTTTATTTCACAAAATTTTACACAAAACACCACAAATAACGCATAAAAAAACTAAAATTTTTTAAAAAAGTCTAAAAACCCCAAAGCGTGGTATACTTTTATTGCAAGTTAATAGATACATTTAATTGAGTGGCCGAGCCACTCAATTTTATTAAAGGAGTATATATTGCAAGAAATCTTTAAAAAAATTCAGACTAAAGTAGAAGAACTTTATAAAGTTAAGGTTTTTTCGCTTAAACAAACTACTGAGTTCGGAGAACCCTATATCGTGCTTACTCTAGATTCAAACGATGTTAACTCAGAACAAATGTCTGAAATAGCATTAGGATTGGCAAACTATTTTCCTGAAATTAGCGAAACTTACGGTTTCATAGTTGAGTCAAAAGGTCTAGAAGTCAACGCTAAAAACCAGGCTGAGTTTGAACCTTACATAGGCCAAGCCCTTTGCTTCACAGCACCGCAATTTAAAGGTTGTGCTCGCCTTACTCAATTAGACGAAGAGCACGCTTATTTTGAAACTAAAATCAAAACTGTTAAAAAAACTTTAAAAATAAAATACCAAAATCTTTCAAATATTACACTTGAGTAATATTTTATTTAAAAAAGGAGAAAAATATGAAAAGAAAAGATTTAGTTGAACTAATTGACCGCATAACTACACTTTACGACGTAGACCGTGAACGCGTCAAAGATGCTTTTAAAAGAGCGCTAGAACTAGGATGTTGCTCTGAGCACGGAGTTGAGTCTTGCCGCGTTAATATTAACGAAGACCGCAAAGAAGTTAACGTTTACACTCAACGCCTAGTTGTCTCTAGTTACGCCGAAGGGCAACGCTTTGATGGCAAAAGAATTTCACAAATTACGCTAGAAAAAGCACATGAAAAAAAACCACGTGCTAAAGTCGGCGATATCATTGAAGAAGAAGTAGACCCACGTAAGTTTGGTTATAACGCTGCCAAGAAGGTAAAAGACCAGTTTAATATTTTAATTCGTGGTTTAAATCAAGAAAATATTTATCAATATTTCTTAGACCAAGTTGGCCAAATTATTAGCGTTAGAGTAATTTCTACCGACGAAAAAGGAATTCGCGTGGATGTTGGCAAGGATATCTCTGCCTTTATTTCCTATGACCAATTGTTGGAAACCGAAAACCCACATCAAGGCGAGACCTTAAAGGTAGTTTTAACCGCAGTTTCTAAAGAAAGAGAGATTGTTTTAAAACTTTCTCGCAAAGCCCCTGAACTAGTTGAACGTCTACTTGAACAAGAGATTCCTGAAATTAAAGAAGGAATTGTAGAAATTGTTGGAGTTGCTCGCGAAGCCGGAGACCGCTCAAAGGTGTGCGTTAAGTCTAACCGTGAAAACATTGACGCGGTTGGTTCTTGTATTGGCGAAAACGGTATTCGTATCCGCAATGTCCGCAAAGCCCTTAACAACGAAAACATTGACTTGTTTAAGTTTTCAGAAAACCCTGAAGACTTAATTAAAAACGCACTTACTCCGGCCGAAATTATTAAGGTAGTGGCGATTGACGAAGAAAACTTAGCCGCAACCGCGATTGTCAAAGACGACCAACTTTCTTTGGCAATCGGTAAAGCAGGTCTAAATGTGCGCTTAGCGATGAACGCAATTAAATGGAAAAAAATAGACATTAAATCAGCAACTCAGGCATATGAAGAAGGTATCGTTTATTAATGCAACAAAACCCCCGCACTTGCGTTGTCACTAGATTAAAACTAAACAAGACTGAGTTAATTCGTTTTTACGTTGATGGTAATTCAGTCAAAATTGACAGCACAAACTCAGTTAAATCTCGTGGGTTTTATATTGCCAAAACCCCCGAGATTACATATTTGAAGTTTAAAAAAACAATTTTTAGACAAACTAAAATCGAAGTTTCAGAAAGTCTATTTCAGGAATTTCTAAAACTTGTTTAAATTAAGAAAGGAGAGTTAAAAAATGAGTATTAAAGTAAATAAAAACGCAAAAAAAACCCAAAAAGTTATCTACAATCCAGCAAGCACTATTGGCGATTACGCTAAACAAGCCGGAATTTCTCCGATTGAAATTATTAAAACTTGCCTGAGTTTTAAAATTTTTGCCAATGTCAACCAGGTTTTAGATAAAGACACTTTGACAATTATTTTTCAAGAACTGGGATTTGATGTTGTTGAAGACAAAAAAGAGGAGTTAATTCAGTTTGATGAACACATTCAAGCAGATGACCCTAAAGACCTAAAAAAAAGAGCACCAATTGTGACCGTAATGGGCCATGTTGACCACGGTAAAACCACACTACTGGACACTATTCGCCACTCAAGAGTAGCATCTGGCGAAGCCGGTGGAATTACTCAACACATCGGTGCTTACTCGGTTGTTAAAAACTCACAAAAAATCACTTTTATCGACACCCCTGGCCACGCTGCTTTTTCAGAAATGCGCGCACGTGGTGCTAAAGTCACCGACATTGTTGTCCTTGTAGTTGCAGCAGACGACTCTGTGATGCCGCAAACCAAAGAAGCGATTGACCATGTCAAGGCCTGCGGCGTGAAAATGATTGTGGCTATTAACAAATGTGACAAGCCAGGCGTGAATCCCGACAACGTACTTGGTGATTTGGCTAAACACGATGTGCTTACCGAAAACTGGGGTGGAACTGTACCAGTTGTCAAAATTTCTGCGCTTAAAAACGAAGGAATTGATGAACTTCTGGACATGATTTTGTTAGTTGCAGACTTAGAGGACTTAAAAGCAAACCCACAGCGTCGTGCAAGTGGCACTGTAATTGAGGCCAGAGTCGACAAGGGCCGCGGCAACGTAGCGACTGTAATTGTGGAAAACGGAACTCTGAAAGTCGGCGACAACGCAGTAGTTGGCAATGCATATTGCAAAGTTAGAACCATAGTTGATGCTAACTCCAAATCTCTAAAGTCAGCGGAACCTTCAGACGCTGTTGAAATTACTGGTCTGCAAAGTGCTGTTAAACCTGGCGATAAGTTTATTTGTTTTGAAAACGAAAAAACCGCAAAACAGGTTGCAGAAGAACGCGCGATGCGCGAAAAAACCCAAAGTTTAGTTGCCAAACCCAAATCTTTAGAAGACCTGCTTTCTTCTGAAAAAAAGGTTCTTAACTTAATTATTAAAAGTGATGTTAACGGTTCAATTGAAGCAATTCGTGCCCTTCTTGCTAATTTAAAATACGAAGGACTAGAAGTTTCAGTGGTTCGCGAATCTGTTGGACAGATTAATGAAACCGATGTACTTCTTGCCAATACTTCTGGCTCTATTTTAATTGCTTACAATGTCCGTCCGTCTGCACAAATTAGAGACCTGGCTAAATCAAAAGGCGTAGAAATTAGAACTTATAACATTATTTATCAGATAGAAGACGACATTAAAGCAGCGCTTGAGGGTATGCTTGAACCTGAATACGAAGAAGTAGTTTTAGGTTCTGCCGAAGTCAGAGAACTGTTTAAAGTCAAAAAAGATACAATCGCGGGTTGCTTTGTGGTGTCAGGTTCAATTACTAGAGACGCAAAAGTCCGTTTAATTCGTGATGGTAAAGTGATTTACGAAGGCGAAATTGAAACACTTCGCCGTTTTAAAGATGACGCTAAAGAAGTTAAAACTGGCTTTGACTGTGGTATTAAAATCAAAGACTACTCAGACATCAAGATAAACGATGTGATTGAAGCCTCTACATTAAAAGAAGTAGAAAGATAGGAAACAAAAAATGTCTTTAGCACATTTAAGACAACAGTCTTACTTTCAAAGAGAAATTGCCAAGGCTATCAATAAAGTGATAGTTGACGAAATTAGTGGTTATATTAACGTAGTTGACACTAAGCTTTCTAAAGATCTTTCTATTTTAAAAGTTTTTTACATGATTTTTGACAACAAAAAAGAAACCGCTTTATACACACAAAAATTACTTGAACAAAAAACTCCACAAATCAGACACGAGTTTGCTTTAGCGGTTTCAAAAAACTGCCGTAAAATTCCTGAACTGCGTTTTGAAATAGACACAGTTTTGGAATATGGCAACAAAATAGACGAAATTTTAAAAAACTTAAAATAAATGTTTTTAATTTCAGTGCTAATTACCCGTATTTTTAAAGGGAGCCAAGAAATTTATACATACAAGGTAGATGAAAACTTTAGCGACTCGCTTTTTTTGGGCCAAAGGGTAATTGTAGACTTCGCGGGTTCATCGGTTTTAGGCTTTATTATAGATTTTCAAAAAGAAACTAACCAAAACCTAGAAAACTTGAAGTTCTGCACCCTCTTTTTAGACGAAAGACCGGTAATTTCGGAAAGTCAGTTTACTTTATTTAAAGAGTTGGAGAAATTAAGTTTTTTTCCCAAAATTGATTTATTTTTAGAGGTCTCTTCACCTTTAGTTAATCTAAAAGCAACTGAAAAACTGCATTTAATTGATAAAGTAACTCAAACTACTTTGCCTTTTAAAAGTCAAGAACTTAGTTTAACTAAAACTCTTAAACAAAAGTTTCAAAGAGAAATTTTGAGATTAAAAAAACTTAATTTAGTTCGTCCGTATTTTTCAGTTGAGACCAGTAAAGTCAAAAAAACCAAAGTATTTTTAAAGTTCACAAAACCGCTTAATATTCCAGATAGCCAAATTCAGTTTAATTTACTTAACTCAGAAGAACTTTTTAAAAAAGTTATCGAGGATGCTGAAAAACAAGGTGAAAAAGTTTTAGTGTGTCTAAAAAATTCACTTAACTTAACTTACTTTACTAACTTAGTTAACTCAGTTACAGCGCTTGACCAAATTTTGATATACAGCAGCGAAAACTTAAATACGGACACTAAAATCAGTGCTTTTGAAACAAAAGTAACAAAGCCTGGTTTTTTAGTAGTCCTTGGTTTTGAAAAAGCCCTATTTCAAGAAATAAGCGGTCTCAAGCATCTTATTTTAATAGATGATTTTTTAGAGAGCACATCAGAAACCGGCGTTAACTCTGCAGATTTGGCGAAATTAGTAGCAAAGATAAAGTATTTAAACACCTATGTTTACTCAACTGTGCCTAGTTTTGACTTAGCCTTTCAAACTAAGCAAGACAACATAAATTATTTAAAAGACCTTGGCGAAATTAAGCAAGTTTTGGTCTCAGACCTACTAAAACAATCAGACCTAACTTTGGTGTCCAAAGTAGTTTTAAATAACTTAAAATATAATTTAGCAAATAACTTTAATACTCTTTTTTTAACTGATCAAACAATTTATGCAAATTTTGTTAAATGCACAAGTTGCGGCAATGTTTTTAGGTGCATGCGTTGTTTTGATTATCTGAGATACGATAGTTTAGAGAGTTGTTTTTACTGCAAGTATTGTAATTTATTTATGCCAACCGACGTAAATTGTGAAGTTTGCCAGAAATCTGACTACACGCTCTTGTCAGTTGGCGCTCAGTATTTTTATCAGTATTTTTTAAAAGAACATAACGTGGCTGACGGCACAAACTTAAAAATTTTAAACGAGTTTTTTGAAAAAAAGGAAGTTAAAACCACAGATAGACTAGTTTTTTCAAATTTAGAGAATGTTTCTATTGACTATCTAAAGTCAGTTAAAACAATTTGTGTGTATTTACCTGAACTACTTTTTAACTCAAAAAATCCATATTTTAATCACTTAAATTACTTAAAATTAGCAAGAATACTCAAATCCGCAAAAAACGCAAATGTTTATTTAATTTCTCAAACCACTGCTTTTGAACTAGATACTTTGTTAAACAAAGATATTATAAGTTTTTATCAAAATGAAAAGAATTTTCGCAAAGAAAATGGTTTAACACCGTTTGGCTGCACTTATCTGCTGTTTGCGGAAGGTCGATCCTTGTTTAATTTATTTAAAGAATTATTTGGCTTTTTAAAAAGTTTAGATTTAAAGTTTTTTTCTCAGCCTGAAGAACTTTTTAAACATATTTTAAACAAAGAAAAGTTTATTTTAAGAATGCGCTTATTTTCAAAAACAGAAATTAGTGCTTATTTAGTTGAAAAGTGTGCTGAGTTTGTTCAAAAAAACCCACATCTAAGATTAAGACTACAAAAAGAGGGAATATGAAACTAATATTGCTTGGAAACGATAATTTTACTAAGGAAATTCTTCGTGCTCTTTTAAAAGAGCACGAAGTTTTAGCGCTTGTTTTAAAGGAAAATCCTAAATTAAACAAAGAAACTAAAAGTTTAATTGATTTTGCTCACGAAAACCGAGTTAACACTTTATTTTGTTCAGACCTTAAAGAACAACCGCCGCACTTTAAAGAATTTAAACCAGATAAACTAATTACTGCCTCTTTCGGCATGTGGATACCAAAAGCTATACTTTCTTACTTTGAAGTAATTAACGTCCACACTTCTTTACTTCCAAAATATCGCGGTGGCGCGCCTGTTTTTTGGGCAATTTACAATCAAGAGAAAAAAACCGGAGTTTCTATTATGAAAACTGTGGCAAAAATGGATGCAGGTCCTGTCTACAGACAAGCCGTAGTTGAAATTACTGAGTCTGATAACTTCACTACTTTAAACCAAAAACTAGCAGAGACAGGTGGTAATTTGTTAAACTCTGTGTTAAAGGATTTAGGAAAAATCTCGCCAATTGAGCAAGTAGAAGACCAAGCGAGTTTTGCGTACATTCCTGAAAAAAAATTAGAAAAAATAGATTTTTTTCACCCAAACACCAAAGTCAACGCCCAGATTAACGCAAACGCCGACAAACCTGGCGCTTACTTTTTGGCAAACGGCACTATTTATAAAGTTTTTAAAGCTGCACTTAGCACAAAAACACTTACATCAGGACTAATTGAAGTTTCAAATAAACGCATGTTTATAGGCTGCCTAGATGGCTCTATTGAGATTCTTTTAATTCAAAAAGACGGCAAAAAGTTAATGAGCGCGAAAGAATTTATTAACGGGAATAATTTAAACGGGATAATCGTGGATAAATAATTTAGATATATCTCTGAGCAAAACACGGAGTTTGATGTATAATTACTGTGTTTGGTTCTGTAGCCAAGTTGGTAAGGCACGGCTCTGCAAAAGCCTCATCATCGGTTCAAATCCGTTCAGAACCTCCATTAGATATTTATCGTAAAGTGCAAGACACCTCCTTATTGCACTAAAAAAGGACAGTTATTACCTCCAACTGTCCTTTTTTTATTTAGTTAGTGTCGGTGACCAAACCAGTTTAACTAATTTTTGTTGTTTTTCGCCTTTTTTGGACTAGGCTCTGCTAAAATTGCTTCCGCTTGTGCTTCTTTATTTGCCTCAACTTGTTGCTTAACTGGGGAAATAAAAACCACGCGTTCGCCAATGATTTCAGGAATTTGATAGACCTTGTTATTAATTTCGTTTTTTCTAATTTGCAGTCTACCAATTACTCCCAAAATATCGCCTTTCTTGCTGTATTGTGGAACAATTGTACATAAGTTGTTTCTCAATTTGATAGTAATGTAGTCAGTGTCGTACGCACCTTCTTGATTTTTAAAAGGTCGTCTAACTGCCAAAGTTAAGATTAAAATCTTTTGCCCATCTTCAAACTCATATACTTTTTCTTCATCTGAAACTACTCTACCCACGATAGTGACGTTGTTAATCATCTTAAAACCTCCTTTTCGCTTTTAGTATAGAAATTGATAAATTTTTAGTCAAAGTCAGCAAAAGTTTTTTGACTTAACAAAGTTTTAGCAAAACATTCAAGATTTAATTTTTAGAAATAAAAAAAGCGATATTTTTACAAATATCGCTATATTTTTTTGAAAAAACTCAATTTTAAAACAAATTGAAATTAAAGGTCTAAATCTTGACTTTGTTCGTTTGTCTCCAAGTCATAGTCGCTTTCTGAAAAATCAGCATACATAGACTCAGTGTTATCAGCAAAACTATTTACTCTTTCTTCTTGAAGTTGCTCTAATTTAATTACTTCAAAATCAACAACATTAACACTATAACGAGTTTTATTGGTATTGGTGTAGTTGTCTACATAGTTATATGCAGAAAAACGACCATGTAGAGAAAGATATTGGTCTTTTTTTAAGTTAGCTGCTTCTTCTGCTTTTTGTCCAAAAAAATAAATTTTAAAGTTATCTCTAACTTCACCAAACGATCTTTTTACAGAAAGCACCATACTAGTCACTTGTCTGTCGCCAGTTCTATTTAAAAAAGGTTCTGAAACTATTTGTCCTGATAAAAATATATTGTTCATTTTGTTTACCTCTGCTAAAAATTATACCATAGCAAAACGCGCGAAATACAGTTTTAAAACTAGATTTAGGTCAAAAAGTGAGCGAAAATTTTTTTAAGAATTTTATTGCGTTTTTTTTCAAGGTGTGATATTATTATAAAAATACCAAAAGGAGGAGTAAAAAATGAAAAAAATACTACTTATTCTTATCTCTATATTCTCACTACTAGTACTTGGTTCATGTGGTACAAACGCACCACTTACAGCAAAACCAGTAAACACTGATAAACTAGTTGAACATGTCGGTGGCAAGAGATTTGTCAAAAAACCAGATGAAAGTAAATACAAACCAAATACTAAATATAGTTTGTATTTTGAAGGATGGTTTAAATCAGCACGCGGACGTTGGTGGGGCGAACAACAACCAATTAAGTTCCCACTAGAACTAAAAAAAGGTGAAAAAGCACCTATTCTTTATCCAGTTTATCGTCCAGTTGACTTAAAGAAACACATTTGGTCTAAAGAAGAAACTTACCGTTCAGGTACTGTGATGCCAGTTGAACCAATTTTAAACCCACTTACTTATACTCAAGACTACGAAAACGCTTTTATGAATATGCTTTCTACTTTCCTTTACGAAAGAGACATTGACTGGGATAAAGCAATTAAAGATAAAGTTGCTGACCATGTGGGAGACTACTCAAAAATCCAAGGTTCTGCAATTAACAAGTTTGTAACTAAATACGAACTTAGAGGGGCAACTACTTTCCCAAAATTCAAGACGGCAAATATGCCGGTAACGACGGAACTCATGAAGGTAAGTTTGACGAAAAACTTGCTTCCAACCAATCAGGTAAAGTTTATCGAATCACTTTAAATCGAAACATTAAATGGGAAGACGGAACTCCTGTAACTGCTCATGACTATGTTTATTCTTACCTACAATATATTGACCCAATTCAATTAAACAGCCGTTCTAACGGTATGTATCCATCTGGTAGCCGCAAGAGTGGGGCTGCGATTAAAAATGCCCGCAACTACTTTTCACAAGGCCAAACTATTGGTGCTAAAGACAAAGATGGTAAACTAATCGACAAAGAAGCGGGATACGACTACAGCGATTCGCTGCTAAAAAAATTAACCGCAACCAAAGCAGTTAATAAAACTCTTGCAGTAGGTTCTGTTACTTATCAATTTGAACTTAACAAAGATACCGCAATTTTTGAAGGTTCAAGTCTAGCATCTGGAATTGCTAATGGTTCTGTTTTAGCAAAAGAACAAGTTCAGTCTTTATTTTCACTACTTATCAACACCTTAGCTAGAGCAGATGAAAAATTATACAAAGCAATCATTTCTCTGCAAGGCAATGATAGAAAAAACTTCTTTGGACAAGTTATAGACGCATTAGTCTCTGCTGGTCTTCAAGCCGAAGTTGCTGCAAACCCATATTATGTTGGCAAACAAGGCGATAAATTCCCACAAGTAAACAAAGAAGATGTCGGAATTCGTGCGATTGACGACTTCACTCTTGAACTTGAATACGAAAAAGAAGTTACCGTTAAAGATGTTTTTAGTGAATTTGGACAACTTAAATTAGTTAACAGAAAAGCATATGAAGCGTCTTTAGACAAAGACCGCAAGAACTCAACTTACGGTACTGAAAAAAATCATCCAGTAAGTTACGGTACTTTTTCAATTGCTGACTGGGCACCTGGTAAATACTTAAGATTCAACAAAAACTTTGCACATCCTTACGCTTGGACTACTAACTACAAGTCAGTTCAATATACTTATTTTGCTAAAGAAAATGATTTCTTAAATGCTTTTAAACAAGGTGAAATTGACAATTTAAGTATTAGAAAAGACTACTATAAAGAAAGATATTCAGAAGAAAAAGTTAAACAAGGTATCATTAGAAAATCAATTATTGGGGCTCCAACCGTGATGGTTCCAAACCCATTTACAGACTCAACAGACCCATACATTCAAAAACTAATTAAAAACGTTAACTTTAGAAAAGCCCTTTATATGGCGGTTAACCGAGATGGCCTTAAAGGAATTCACCCAACTTCTGACCCAATTTACACACCAGTTCCAGCAAACGCTCCTCAGGGTGATCCAGATGACCTTTACTCTATCCAAAGACCA
>CAUSQP010000005.1:0-16053 GCA_963534175.1 uncultured Acholeplasmataceae bacterium | reverse complement strand
TTAAGAAAACTACTAGTCTAGGTACACCAACTTGGCGAGCAAGTAGGATGTGTTCACGAGTTTGCGGCATTGCACCGTCAGCGGCTGATACTACTAAGATACCACCGTCCATTTGAGCAGCACCTGTGATCATATTTTTAACGTAGTCGGCGTGGCCTGGGCAGTCAACGTGTGCATAGTGGCGTTTTGCAGTTTCATACTAAACGTGTGAAGTGTTTATAGTAAAACCGCGTTCTTTTTCCACTGGTGCTTTATCAATTTGGTTATAGTCTAGTTTTTGGGCTAAACCGCGTTCACCAAGCACATAAGTGATAGCCGCAGTTAGCGTAGTTTTACCGTGGTCAACGTGGCCGATTGTACCAATGTTAACGTGTGGTTTTGAACGATCGAATTTTTGTTTTGCCATAAAATATTATCCTCCTTAGCAAAATTATTTAGTTTGTCGTTTTTTAACGATTTCTTCAGTAATAGATTTAGGGGTTTGTTCGTAGTGGTCAAATTGCATAATGAAGTTTGCACGACCTTGAGAGTTAGAACGAAGTGCAGTTGCGTAGCCAAACATTTGAGCCAGTGGCACAAAGCATTTAACGCAAATTGCGTTACCGCGGTTTTCTTGGCTGTCAATTTTACCACGACGAGAAGTTAAGTCACCAACTATGTTACCCACATACTCAGATGGAGTTACCACATCTACTGCCATAATTGGCTCAAGTATAGTTGCTCCACCTTTTTCAGCAAGTTCTTTAACAGCGATAGTCGCGGCTGCTTTGAAAGCCATTTCAGATGAGTCCACTTCGTGGTAAGAACCGTAGTGTAGAGTTGCTTTGACGTCCATTATAGGGTAGCCGGCAATTATACCGTTTGGAAGCGCTTCTTCTAAACCTTTGATAACCGCAGGGATATATTCTTTTGGAATTACACCGCCGACAATTTTGTCAACAAACTCAAAGCCTTTACCTGGGTTTGGTTCAAAGTTAATAACAACGTGTCCGTATTGTCCACGACCACCAGATTGGCGAATAAACTTCGCTTCAATGTCGGCTGACTTAGTAATAGTTTCACGGTAAGAAACTTGCGGTTGTGCAACGTTTGCTTCTACTTTAAACTCACGACGCATACGATCAACTATGACGTCTAGGTGAAGTTCACCCATACCAGCGATGATAGTTTGGCCGGTTTCATAGTCTGTGTAAGTACGGAAAGTTGGGTCTTCTTCGGCAAGTTTTTGCAAGGCTATTGCCATTTTATCTTGGTCATTTTTAGTTTTAGGTTCAATTGCCACGTTAATAACTGGCTCTGGAAACTTCATAGACTCAAGAATTAAGGTGTCTTTTTCTGTTGCTAAAGTGTCGCCAGTAGTTGTGTTTTTAAGTCCAACTACCGCACAAATGTCGCCAGCAAAAGCCTCTTCAATCTCTTCACGGTCATTGGCGTGCATTAAAAGCAGACGACCAAAACGTTCACGCCCACCTTTAGTGGTGTTTTTCACGTAAGAGCCGGCTTTAACTGTACCTGAGTAAACTCTAAAGAAAGTTAAACGGCCAGAATAAGGGTCAGTCATAACTTTGAAAGCAAGTGCAGTAAAAGGTTCGTCGTCAGATGCTGAACGCAGAACTTCCATGTCATTTTCATCGGTTCCTTTAACCGCTGCGATGTCAAGCGGAGAAGGCAAGTAGTCAATTACTCCATCTAGAACTAATTTAACACCTTTGTTTTTAAAAGCAGAACCGCAGAAGGCTGGGAAGAATTTAACTGCAAGCGTACCTTTGCGGATCGCTCTTTTGATAAGATCTGTTGGAACTTCTTCACCTTCTAGGTATTTTTCCATTAACTCTTCATCAAAATCAGCAACGGTTTCAATTAGAAGTTGACGTTTTGTCTCAACGATTTCTTTGTATTCTTGCGGAATTTCAATTTCCTTAGTAACTTCGTCTGCGCCTTCGTCGTATATGTAGGCTTTGCGAGTAATTAAGTCAATAATTCCTTTAAACTCAGTTTCAGCGCCGATTGGCCATTGTACCGCTTCAGCGTTTGCGCCTAGTCTTTCGTGAATGGTTTTGATGGCGTTTTCAAAGTTAGCACCAACCTTGTCCATTTTGTTGACAAAAACAATGCGGGGAACTAAGTAGTCAGTTGCCTGGCGCCAAACAGTTTCAGTTTGTGGCTCAACTCCAGATTGAGCATCTAGCACAGTAACTGCACCATCTAGTACACGAAGAGAACGCGAAACTTCTACAGTAAAGTCCACGTGGCCTGGAGTGTCAATGATGTTTAGTCTGTGTTCACGCCAGTAAGCAGTAGTAGCCGCTGAGGTAATTGTGATTCCACGTTCTTTTTCTTGCTCCATCCAGTCCATTTGAGAAGCACCTTCGTGGGTTTCGCCTAACTTGTGGATACGGTGTGTATGGTAAAGAATACGCTCAGTTGTAGTAGTTTTTCCGGCATCAATGTGCGCCATGATACCGATATTTCTAGTTTCTTTTAAAGAAGTTTTTCTAGGCATCTTGACCTACCATCTATAGTGAGCAAATGCTTTGTTAGCCTCTGCCATTTTATGAGTATCGTCTTTTTTCTTCACAGATTGACCAAAACCTTGGCGAGCGTCTAAAATTTCTTTAGCAAAACGCTCTTCCATTGTTTTTTCTTTTCTCAAACGAGAATAAGTAATTAACCAACGCAGACCAAGTGCTTGGCGACGGTCTGGTTTAACTTCAACTGGAACTTGGTAGTTTTGACCACCAATTCTGCGTGAACGAGTCTCAAGAACTGGCATTACGTTGTTAAGTGCTTCTTTGAAAACTACAAGTCCGTCTTGGCCAGTTTCTTTTTCAATACGTTTAAAAGCATTGTATAAAATAGATTGAGCAGTTCCTCTTTTACCATCAAGCATAATAGTGTTGATGGCCTTTGTAACTAATTTAGAGTTATAAATTGGATCAGGAAGAACATCTCTTTTCGGAATATAACCTTTTCTTGGCATTATTCAATTTCTCCTTTCTCTATTTTTTAGGGCGTTTAGCACCATATTTAGATCTAGCCTGTTGACGGTTTTGTACACCTGCTGTATCTAAAGTACCACGGATGATGTGATAACGCACACCTGGTAAGTCTTTTACACGCCCACCTCTAATTAGAACCACGCTGTGGTCTTGAAGAGTATGTCCAACACCAGGAATATACGCAGTAACTTCAGTACCGTTACTTAAACGAACACGAGCGTATTTACGAAGTGCTGAGTTGGGTTTTTTTGGTGTCATTGTACTAACTTTGACACAAACTCCACGTTTTTGTGGAGATGAGTAGTAAGAATTTTGTTTTTCCAATGCATTAAAGCCGTAGCCAAGAGCTGGTGCTTTAGTTTTAGAATTTTTTCTTTGTCTACCTTTGACAACTAATTGTTGTATAGTTGGCATATTTCCTCCTTTTTTACACGGTTCTCCGTGTTTTAATAACTTTTTTAAAAAAATATTGGTGTCAAACCAACGAAATAAGTATATCTCAAACTAATTTTTTTTGCAATTAAAAAAATAAATAAAAATGTTTTTAGTTTTTTACTTAATTTTCATTTTTTTTAAAATATTTGAAAATTTTAAATGTGCGTGTTAAATTAAATTTATGGGGGTATTTCGGATTCGATTTATCGTGTTTGAAATTAGCTAGCATGTCGTGGTTGCGCACGCAAAAACGCCGAGGTTTTATAAACGCAAAACCATTATTTGTGCCAAGAGCGCAACAAACTCTTTTATACGCTTAATTTAAATTGCGTATAGCACTTTGCCTGAATTTCTGCTATTTAGGCAATTTGTTTATTAATTTCAGCAGAATATCTAGAAGTTTCTTAATTTGGGCTAGATATTACTAAAATTAAGAGTTAGTTGTTGGTTTGTTTGTTTTACCAACAATTTGCTTAATTAAAAATAAACTAAGCATGTAGAAGGTTAATGTTGAGCCTTTAAAGACAGGAGTTCAAATCTCCTTACCTCCACCAATAGAACTTTATTTGAAATGAAACAAGAAACTTGTTTCATTTTTTATTTGTGCTGGTGCTAATTATTTAATAAACTGTATAACGTAACTATACAATATTGTCTAATTACCTGAAATTGTATATCACTACTATTCAATATTTAAAGTTTTAACAACTAATGAATTTTTAGATTTTCAGCTTCTGCACTCAAACATATAAATTTAACTAATTTTATAAAAATAGAAACTTTGTAGAATTTGAAAACTACAAAACAAAAAACGCAGAGTAATTCATATGTAAAATATACAAAAACGCAAAGTAGTTTTTATGTAAAAAATACAAAAAACGCAAAGTATTTTATTTATTTTACGAATAAATAGCCTTACAAGAAGAATAATTTATTTTTGATTACTTACAAAAAACGCAGAGTAATTTATATGTAAAATATACAAAAAACGCAGAGTAATTTATATGTAAAATATACAAAAAACGCAAAGTATATATTAGTTAAAAACGCAAACTATAAACCAAATAAAAAGACTGCTTAAGCAGTCTTTCTTGTATTTTTATTTGGCAACTATATTAACTAGCCTTTCTTTAATATAAATAACTTTTAAAACATTTAGCCCACTAAGTGCTCTTTGCACACCTTCTGTCGCCAAGGCTTTTTGTTTAGCCTCGGTTTCAGAAATAGTCTTGTCAACAGTTAATTTGCCTCTAACTTTGCCGTTGACTTGGAAAATCAGTTCAAAAGTAGAGTTTTGCAGTTTAGCAAGATCAGCAACTGGAAAATTTGTATTTACTAGCTGCTCATTTGAATTTAGAAACACTTGGTTCAATTCTTCAGTTAAATGCGGACAAATTGGGTTTAACAGTTGCAAAAATGTTTTGAATTGTGCAACAGAAATTGCCTGTTGCTTGTAAACTTCGTTCACAAAAATCATCATTTGTGAGATTGCTGTGTTGTAAGAAATAGTTTCATATCCTTGTTCAACTTTAGCAATTGTTTGGTTTAAAACTAAATCTAGCTCGGAATTATGTTCAGACCTAATAAACTCATGCATTCGCCAAACTCGGTCCAAAAAGCGTTTTGCTCCGTCTAACATCGTGGTTGACCAGTCTTTATCCATTTGCAGTGGTCCCATAAACATCACGTATAGACGAAGAGCGTCCGCTCCGTGTGAAGCAAAAATCTCATCTGGATTGACAACATTTCCCCTTGACTTAGACATTTTTTGGCCATTCATTAAAATCATGCCTTGGTTGAATAACTTCTGAAAAGGCTCGGGTTGTGAAACTAGGCCAAGGTCGTATAAAAACTTGTGCCAAAATCTTGAGTAAAGCAAATGACCAGTGGTGTGTTCTTTGCCGCCAACATAAAAGTCTACCGGCAACCAACTGTCTAGCAGTTTTTTGCCTTCTTTGGAGTTAAGTGGCACAATTCCGGCTGCAGTTTTTAAAATATAGGCAATATAGTACCAAGAACTGCCAGCAACTTGCGGCATAGTGTTTGTGTCGTATGCACAAATCTCTCCGTCTTTTTCGAAGCGAACCCACTCAGGACAAGTCGCAAGCGGACCTTCACCAGTTCCAGAAGGTTTGATTTCCTTTAGTTTTGGCAGCACTAATGGTAGGTCTTTGTCGTCAAGTAAGTGAACATTTTTACTTGAATCGTAGTAAAGTGGGAAAGGTTCGCCCCAATAGCGTTGACGGGAAAAAACCCAGTCTCTTAATTTGTAGTTTACAGTAGTTGAACCTGCTTTGATTTTTTTAAGATGTTGATTTAAGATTTTTTTTGCCTGCTCTATGTTTAGACCGTCTATTAGCGGTGAGTTTACATGCAGTCCGTCTTTAGTGTAAGGCAGTTGATTTTCAGGTACATCAATAATTTTAATAATATCAAGACCGTATTTACTTGCAAACTCAAAATCACGCTCGTCGTGCGCAGGAACAGCCATGACAGCGCCGGTTGCATATTTAAAAAATACGTAGTCAGCAACCCAAACCGGGATTTCTCTGCCAGTAATTGGACACTTTGCGTAAGCACCGGTAAACACACCGGTTTTTTCGTGTTGAGTTTCGCGGTCAAGGTCAGTTTTTTGTGCAGACAACTTAATGTAGTTTTCCACAGCGCGTTTCTCTTCTTTGGTAGTGATTTTTAAGGCAAGTGGGTGTTCTGGCGCTAAAACAATGTAGGAAAGTCCGTAAATTGTGTCGATCCTGGTGGTAAAACAAGTGATTTTTTCACTGCTTTCTAAAACCGGAAAGTCAATAAGCGTGCCTTCGCTTTTGCCTATCCACTTGCGCTGAGCGTCTTTGATTTCTTCGGGCCAATCAACTAAGTCAAGGTCGCGAATTAACCTATCTGCGTATTTAGTGATTTTTAGTACCCACTGTTTTAAGGTTTTTTTAAAAACAGGAAGGTTTCCGCGTTCAGAGACCATCAAGCCATTTTTAACAGTTATTTCGTCGTTTGCCAAAACTGTTCCAAGTTCAGGACAAAAATTAACTTCAATATCTTTAAGTTCCGCTAAATCATGCTCGTATAGTTTTTTAAAAATCCACTGGGTCCAGCGGTAAAACTCAGGGTCTGAAGTTGAAACGCTTTTTTGCCAGTCAATTGCTTTACCTAGACGATTAAGTTGTGTTTTGAAGTTAGCAATGCTGATTTCTGTGATTTCAGCCGGTTGTGCGTGATTTTGAATTGCAAACTGTTCAGTTGGCAGACCAAAAGCATCAAAACCCATAGTTTGCAGTACAGAAAAACCTTTGGCTCTTTTGTATCTTGCCAAAATATCGGTAGCAACATAACCCTCAACGTGACCAACATGCAAACCAAGCGCAGTTGGATAGGGAAACATGTCTAAAATGAAGTATTTAGGTTTTGTGGTGCTTTCGTTTGTTTGAAAAGTTTGTTCGTCTTTCCAAATTTTTTGCCATTTTTTTTCGTAGTCTAAAAAATTATTTTGCATAAAAAAATTAGGTTCCTAGATTTTTTAAGTAAATTTAACTAAATTTGCGTGTAAATTAAGCTGCAGACTGAGTTTTAAGTTCAGTGAAGTAATCAACTAAATCGCCAATAGTTTTAATTTCTCTGAGTTTAGTTTCATCTACTCTGATGTTGTGTTTTTCTTCAAACGCCAAAACTATTTCAACCGCGTCAATTGAGTCAATTGCTAAATCTTCTTTTAATCTAGCCTCTGGTGTGATTTTTTGCTCGTCAATGTTCAGGTTAGTTTTAATAATTGCTTTAATTTCTTCAAACATAGGTTCATTGTCCTTTTTATTTATCAAGCGCATTACTTGATTTTTGCTTTAAACTTACCTTAATTATAGCATCAAACAAAGGATGAAAAGCAAGCGGATTTGAGCGAAACTCAGGGTGGAAAACTACGGCCACAAAGAAGGGATGTGAGTGCTTAAAAAACGCAGCAACTTGATTTTCAAAAGTTGCGGCTATTTTAAAATCAGAGTCTGCTAAATCTAGACTAGTTTGGTTAAATGAACGAAAGCGCTCATGAGTTTTTGTGTCTTGGTAAATTGATTTAAGTAAAGAGTTTGAGTTAAATTCAATTGTTTTGCTACCTTTTAAGATGCGCTCAGTTTTATTGCTTTTTAGTCCGAAAACTTCTAAGGCAGACCAAAAACCTTGATTGATTAAAAGTGTTGGGATTTCGGATTCTGCTAAGTTCTTAATTATTGACTTGATGTTTGGGTTAAATTCTTCATTTTCTTGGCCAACCACCGCAACTAAGTCAACTTTGGCCAAAAAGTCTGCCGGTTTAGTTTCGCCTGTATACCAAACAAACTCGGGCTTAACTTGGTTTGCGTATCCTGCGTGTTTAAAGGCTTCGGTTAAAGAAAGAAAAGCCTCTTTAAAGTCAGTCACTCCAACTATTCCAACATTTAAATTAGTCTTCGCTTGTTCAACACTTTCAATTAAGTGGTTCCAAGTTTTTAAATTAAGAGTTTTTGTGCTTAACCCGAAGTGCTTTAAAATAATTTCGTGAAGTTTTCCTTCTGCTAAAAGTGGGACAACTTTATAGACCACATCTAAATCAGGACACGCCAAAACAGAATCTGGACGCACGTCTGTAAAAAAAGAGATTTTTTTAACAGTTTCAGGATCCAAGGTTCGCTTTGATCTTAAAATTAAGGCGTTGGGGTCAATTCCAAAACTACGAAGAGTTTTGACGCTATGTTGGGTTGGTTTGGTTTTCAGTTCTTGCGAAACTTCTAAATAAGGAACTAAAGCGGTATGAATATAAAAAGTGTGGTTGTAGCCAAGGTCAAATCTAAGTTGTCGAATTGCCTCTAAATAAGCCTCTGACTCCATATCACCAACAGTTCCGCCAATTTCACAAATTATCACATTGGCTTTACTTTGCTCACTGGCTTTAATTAGTCTATTTTTAATAGTGTCAACAACGTGGGGAATTACTTGGATAGTTTTCCCACCATACTTACCGTTTATTTCGTTTTCCAAAATTTCTCGATAAATTTTTCCCATCGTAATGCTTGAGTGTTTTGTTAAATCAACTCCAGTAAAACGCTCGTAATGCCCTAAATCAAGATCAGCCTCGGTTCCATCGCTTGCGACAAACACCTCTCCGTGTTGTAGCGGATCAATTAACCCAGGAAAAGTATTGATGTAGGGATCCATTTTAATCATAAAAACAGAAACTCCTGTGCTTTTAAGCAGTCTCGCGATTGAAGCGGCTGTCACTCCTTTGCCAATTCCTGAGATTACTCCACCCGTGATAAAAATAAAATTAGTCATTTTTTTAATTTCCTTTCTTTTTTAAAAATAAATAAAAAAATAGGGATGCAAAAATTGCTCCCTATTCGTATAGATTTTCGTAGTCGTCCATGTATTTGTTGTACTCTTCTTCGTCTTGGTCGTCTTCTTCGTCCAAATCCAGGTCAGGGTCAACGTATTTTGTGTCGTCGTCGTCTGTAGATTCCAGAAAATCGTCAAGATCTTCTTCAACTAAAGCAGCGCTGTCATCTTCGTCTTCAAGTTCAGGCAGAGGGTTCGCAGAAGTTTGAAGTTCAGGTTTTTCATCTTCTTCGTCTTCCTCTTCGTCTACATTAGGCTCAGTTGCCACAAACTCATCTAAATTAAAGTCAGAAAATTCAATGTCGTCGTCTTCTTCATTAATTTCAATATCGTCGTCATTGCTTTCGTTGGCAAAATAAGTACCGTCTTTATCCCAATACTCAAGATTGTTGTCTTTTAAATCAAAAAGCCCATCGCCTACATAGACAAAACGACCAGATGAAATTAAATCAAAATAAAGTTGATTTTTAAAATCAACACTAACATCCGTAAGTTTACGAATTTCACAAATTTTGTCAATTAGTTCATTGAGAGAAACAGCAGAACCATGTTCCTTGATTAAGGAGTATGCAATTTCTGATAAAGAATTTTCTTCTAGATTATTCAAGTCGTCCTCCATATAACCTAAATATTATATTATAGTCAAGACAGATTTACAAACTATAACTAAAGACCTAAAAAGTTTGGCATTTTAGCACTAGAAAGTATTTCTTCAAGTTTGTTGTTAACTTGGTCAATTGCTTTGTTGAAAGCCACGCAAATCGCGTCTTCAAGCATTTCTTTGTCTTGGACAATTTCCGGACTTAATTTGCAATCTACTACTTTTTTAGAACCAAGAATAGTAATAGAAACACCAGCAGACTCGCCTGTAAACTCAGTTTCTTCAAGTTTTTGTTGACGTTCCATCATATCGGCTTGTAGTTTTTGAATTTGTTTAAGCATTTGTGGGTTCATTTTTTTATTTCTCCTCTTTCGGCAAAGTACCAAAAACAGCACTTGCATCAAATTTTTGGGTTTTTACTTCTTTTAAAATTTTATCATAAGCAGCATATTTTTCAATCAACGCAGTAAAGTCATTTGGAATAAATTCGGAGTTTGCTTTAATGTACGCGCTAATTTTTGTGAATACTGAATCGGCGTCTTTAGCAGAAAGTAAAATTACTCTTTTAATTTCTGGCAAAAACTTATTAACTTCTTTAAGTAAAAGCGGGTATTTGTCTTTTTTGTAAAGTTCAATGCAACCACTTTCTCCATTTACCGAAAGCAAAATAGTTGTTGCACTTGACAAAACTACTTTTAGGTTGCCAAAACTCAGGCCAGAAATGTCTGGGTCTTCTGCTGATTTTAAAAAGCGAGAGTCACTAAACTTTTCATCTGCTAACTCTCTAAATTTCTTTTTCGCGTTATCACGCAAATCTTTAAAATCTAGTTCAGTTAAATTATGTGGGCTAGCAACTCTATCTTTAGATATTTTTTTTGCTTTACTTTCAAAGCCAACTGGGTTGCTAATAAACATCTCCCCGCGCAAATCTGTGTTGGTTTCAACGCTGTTTTTTTGAGTAGATTCTGCTGGTTTTAAACTAGAAGCAGGCTGGGTTTGCGCAAATACTATTGGGTTTGTTTTGTTAATGATACTAAAAATTTTAATTAAAGTAACTATTAGCATGTTTTGTTTAGAATTGGTGTATCTAAGTTCTTTAACTAAAGCGTTTAGTTCAGAAAAAATATCTAAAACTTTTGCCTTTGTTAGTTTTTGGAAGTTATTACTTTCAGTTGAAATTTTAAGCAAGATTTCTTTGAAGTTATCAATTAACCCAACTATAATTGAGTTTTCAGATTTACCGCTTGTAAGGAGTTTTTCAAGTAGTGAAATGGCTTCGGTTAGTTTACCTTCATCTAGGCTGACAATAATTTCCAAAATTGAGTTTTCTGAAACTCCGCCAATAATTTCCAGGACAGTTTCTTTAGTAATTGTACTGTCTGCGTAGGCAACTGCTTTGTCTAGTAGTACTAAAGCATCCCGCATAGCCCCATCTGCGCTTTTGGCAATCAGGTTAGCCGCATCTTTTTCAATCTTGATTTTTTCTAGTTTAGAAACATTTAAAATTTGGCTTTCAATTTCGTCAACAGTCAAAGTTTTAAACGAGAAGTTCATGCAACGTGACTGAATAGTTTTAGGAATTTTGTGGGGTTCTGTGGTTGCTAAAATAAAAACAACGTGTTTCGGCGGTTCTTCTAAAGTTTTTAGCAAAGCATTAAAAGCAGCAGTTGTGAGCATGTGAACTTCGTCTATGATGTAGACTTTGTACTTAAGACTTTGTGGTAAAAACACGCATTTGTCGCGAAGTTCTCTGATTTCGTCAACCCCGTTATTGCTTGCTCCGTCAATTTCTACAATATCACTAACTTGTTCTTGTTCTATTGCTTGGCAGTTTTGGCACTTTCCGCATACATCTCCACTAGTCAGTTTTTCGCAGTTAATTGCTTTGGCAAAAATTCGGGCGATGGTGGTTTTGCCAATTCCCCTGGTTCCTGAAAAAATAAAAGAATGCGGAATGCTTGCGCTTTCCAAAATTTTTTTAAGAATTTTAATAATTACTTCTTGACCAACTACTTCGCTTAATTTACTTGGTCGGTATTTACGGTATAAAACTTTATACATTTTATTTCTTTATTTGCCAAGGCAAAAATGACTAAAAATGTTTTTATTAACATCGTCGTCATAAACCTCGCCAAGTATCTCCTTTATAGCGCTGTAGGCAGCCTTGATGTTTAAAACTACTAAATCAGCGGTCACAAAATCCGCAGAACGCAAGGCTTCATTTAGCTCAAAAATTGCTTTTTCAAGTAGCCTAATTTGTCTTTGGTTTGACAAAAATGCTAGGTCTCTGGTGTCAATATTGGTTAGCTTCAACTTAGTTAAAATCGCGTCTTCAAGGGCTTTTAGGTCAGTTTCAAAAGTTGAAATGTAAACCACATCACTGTGTTTTTCAAAAATTCCTAAGTCTTTTTTATTCGCGATTTTAATTAACTTATCTGGCTGAATTTTTGCAAGAATTTCTAAATCTTCCTTGGTTAACTTAGTGTGCGCCTCAAAAACAAACAAAACTAAATCAGCAGTATCAATTGCTTGAAGACTTTTTTTAATGCCAAGTTCCTCGATTTGATCAGTACTTACGTGAATTCCGGCGGTATCCAGTAAGTTCAGAGCAATATTGTTTAAAACAATTTTACCTTCAACAATATCGCGAGTTGTGCCTTTAATATCGGTAACTAAGGCTTTTTCTTGTTTTAAAAGTGAGTTTAAAAGTGAAGACTTGCCAACATTAGGGCGTCCAACTATAGCCACAGAGATTCCAGACTTTAACATAGTTGTGCTTTTTGAGTTTTTTAAGAAACTCTTTAGTTGCGCCAAAATTTGCTCGATGCGGTTTTTGAGATCTTGAGTCTCAAGGTCTTTGGCTTCATCAAACTCAGGATATTGTAGTTTAACTTCAATATCAGAAATTAACGCCAAAACTTGGTTTTTAAACTCAGAAATTTTTTTACCGGTTTGATTAAGTAGCGAGTTGATAGAAATTTTGGCAGCACTTTTAGTGTCAGCATCAATTAAATCCATCACAGCCTCCGCTTTAACTAAATCAATTCGTCCGTTTAAATAAGCACGATAAGAAAACTCACCAGGATTTGCCATTCGGATATTTAAACTAAGTAGACGATTTAAAACTAAATTGGTCACTAGCACTCCGCCGTGACAAGAAATTTCTAGCATGTCATCGGCCGTAAAAGAATGCGGTTTTCTAAATACTGCAACCACGACTTCATCAATTGGTTGGTTAGTCTCATCTAAAATAAAGCCGTAGACAAGAGTGTTGCCAGAAACTTGAGTTAAGTCTTTGCCTTTAAAAATTTTGGCAACTTCCTGAATGCAGGTACCGCCCGAAACTCTAATAACTGAAATCGACCCCTTACCATAAGGGGTCGCAATTGCAGTGATATTGTCAAAATCAGCGTTCGCTAAACTCATCTATGTGTCTAGTTTGTAGATCGTCTTCTTTATTTAAAATGGCGTTTGCATCTTCTGCTTTCATTTCGCCTTTATTTACTTTATGAATTAAGGTGTTGCGGTAACTTACAAAAGGGTTTTCTTTAGAAACGACGTCGCGAATAAAGATGTAAATAATAATTATGCTAGCCCCAATTAATCCAATTAACAGATAACCTGAACCTAAAATTAGACCAAGAATAGCGCAAGCCCAAATGGATGAAGCGGTGGTCAGACCTTTGATAGACATCTTGTCTTTAATGATAACTCCGGCTCCAATAAACGAAACTCCGGCTACAACTTGGGCAATAATTCGCTGACCTTCGTTGGGTTGAAAAGCGTTTAGTTCAAACATTAGTCTTTGGGCAATCGCAATCGAACAACTCGCGATTCCGACTAAAAAGTAAGCGGAAACTCCGACAGCTTTGCCAAGGTTTCTGCGTTCAAGTCCAACAATGACCGCGTAGACCATAATAATTAAAAGTGGTAAAATCACTTTAAATAGCCAGTCTTGTCCGGTTTGCAGGGCTTGCAAGTCAAGTGAGCCTTTAGTGACAGCCTCTGCGACTTTTGAGTTGGGGTTTGCTGATTTATTGGTAGTAATATTTAAAAGCAGTTCCAACATTGTTAGTTTGCTTTCTTTAGAACTTCTTGGATACGTGAGTCCAGAGCGTCAATTACTTTAGTGTGTTGTTTCATCTTATCAAGATGGCAACCTGCGGCAAAATCGTGTCCGCCCCCTGGAGGGAATTTGTTGCAAACAGAGGCAATTTCTACTTGATTTGAGCGAACTCTGACACGTACTGAGTCTTCAAGTTCAATGAAAAGTACCCAAACAGGACAGCCTTCAATGCCAGCCATTGCGTTAATTGCTGCAGCTGTGTCTTCTTGAGTTAAGTTAAATTTCTTTTGGATGTCTTTAGTTGCAAGGAAATAAACCACGCCGTTTTTTGAGCGTTGAATGTTAGAAAGTAGATAACCTTTGTATTTAAGTTGAGCAAAAGTAGTTTTAGATAGTTCTCGGTCAATGTATTCAAGGTCAGCGCCTTTTGAAACTAAAAAAGCAGCCATTTGAAAAGTTGTTTCGGTAACTCCACGGTATCTGAACCCCCCTGAGTCTGTAACTAAACCTGTATAAAGGGCTTGCGCACCTTGTTTAGTGATGTGCAGTTGGTCTCTGAATTTATATAAAAAGTAAGTAACCATTTGGCAAGCCGCTGGCGCGTCTTCGTGCACCCAGTTAACGTCGCCGTACTGATCCATTACTAAATGGTGGTCAATTTTAATAATTTCTTTAGCCAGTTTAAAGCGTTGATCGGCAACTCGCTCTTTGGTTGCGGTGTCTACAACTATCGCTAAAGACTTTTTGATAGTTTCGTCGTCCAGAGTATCTAGTTCTCCAAGAAAACGAAGGTAAGGTGTGTGGTCACCTAGTGAGTAGACCTGTTTTTTGGGAAAAGTTGTTTCAATGATGTTTTTAAGACCAAGTGATGAGCCAATGCAGTCTCCGTCTGGTCTTTTGTGTGAATATATTGTAATAATGTCGTATTGTTTAATTTTTTCTAAAATTAGACTAATGTCCATGTTTTTTTCTCCTTTATTATTTTTGGTTTTGTAAGATTAGTTCGTTTAAATCTTTAATCATAGCCTTGGCAACTTCAAAGTTATCAATTGTAGCGCCACAAGCCAAGGCGTGTCCGCCACCACCGTATTTTTTCGCGATATGCACAACTTCAATTTCACGGCTACGCAGTTCACAAATTACTTTGCCTTGTTCTTCTGAGTATGTAAAGTTAGCCCAAATTGGAATTTCTTTAATACCGGCAAGTAAGTTTACCATTCCGCGGCTAATTGAAAAGAAATCGTAAGTGTCAAGTGTATCTAAAAACTCTTTGGTGTTAAAAAAGTAAGCAACTTGACCGTCAATTTGCATACGAGTTGCAAACTTAGCCTTAGTTTGACGTTCTTCTAGAGTTTCTACGTACAGCCATTTGTAGAATTTAAGGGGATTTGCGCCAAGTGCAGTGAGTTCAGCGGCAATTTGAAAAAGTCTAGGGGCGTTGGTTAAATACTGAAAACGACCGCTGTCGGTAATAATTCCGTTTAACAGGTAGTCAGCGGCAATTGCCGGAATTTTTAATTTCAGTTTTTTAGCAATATCGTAAACATAGGCAGCAGCAGCCTCATAAGTTGGATCTGAGTATACATAAGCGCCTGCTACATCTGACTTGTTTTCGTGGTGGTCAATGATAACTACATCTTTGGCAAATAAATATCGGTTATCAGAAATCATGTAAGAAACTGCGACGTCTGTGATAAAAACTAGCGCGTCTTTATAGAAACTGTCAGGAATTTCGTTCATCGCGTTTTCGTAGTCAAATTTATTGTGATCACCAACTACGTAAACTTCTTTTTCAGGGTAATTTTCTTTAATGATGTGCATTAAGCCCATTTGTGAGCCGATTGCGTCCATATCTGGTTTGGAGTGTCTGTGAATAATGATGCGGTTATGCTTTTTTAAAAGTTCTTTAATCGTTTTCATTCAATACCTCTAACAAATATTATACTATTTTTTTGACTTTGCTTTAAAGCGCTGAAACTATAAATAAATAAATCTCTTGCATGCCGTTAACTAAATTAACTTCGGCGTACGGACAAAGTGTTTGGATGTATTCCTCTATTTCTTTAGCCTCTTCGTCAGACACTGCTTTGCCGTAAAAAAGGGTGACAACTTCGTTTTCTTTAGAAAGAATTTGGGAAAGCAGACAACGAGTGGCGTCAAAAATATTTTCAACAGAGCAAGTTATTGCACCTTCAGAAATACCCAAATAATGACCTTTGCGAATGTCTATGCCGTTTTGTTTAGTGTCACGGATTGCGTAAGTGATTTCGCCGGTTTGTGCGCTTTGCGCAATTTCTTGCATATTCGCGATA
Organism: uncultured Acholeplasmataceae bacterium; assembly: GCA_963534175.1. Taxonomy (GTDB): domain Bacteria; phylum Bacillota_I; class Bacilli_A; order Acholeplasmatales; family Acholeplasmataceae; genus CALISC01. The sequence continues at coordinate 267 of CAUSQP010000005.1, read as the reverse complement.
TTGGTTTTAAAGTCAGCAGTGTGGTCAAACACAGAAAGTGCGGCCACGCCTTGACCTAGGTTTTTAGTCTTAATTACCGCGATATTGCGGTCCTTAATTAAGTTAGTGGTTTGCTCGGCTGACATAATGATGTTTGAGTTATTCGGAATTATGATGATATTTTTAGCGTTAACTTTTTCAACGGCTTACAAAAATTCTTGAGTAGATGTATTCATTGTCTGTCCGCCTGTAACTATATAGTCAACTCCTTGTTCAAGTAAGTATTCG
>CAUSQP010000004.1:0-18209 GCA_963534175.1 uncultured Acholeplasmataceae bacterium | reverse complement strand
AGACCTGGAAGAAGCGCCACCGATGTTTAAAGTCACTGACACTCACTATGCTGCCACTTGGCTGCTGCATCCAAATGCGCCAAAAGTTACTCCACCGAAAGCAGTTTTGGAAATAAAAAAGAAAAGAGGTAAAGTCCATGAAGCATAAAGTAGATTACTCAAAAACTCCACTGCTACATGTTGAAAACCTGAAACAACACTTTAAGGTAGGGGTCGGCAAAAACCGCCTAAAAGTCAGAGCCGTTGACGGCGTTTCTTTTGATATTTACAAAGGCGAAGTTTTTGGGTTGGTGGGAGAGTCTGGTTGTGGAAAAACTACAACTGGTCGTACTATTATTAGACTCTATAAACCTTCAGACGGTCGCGTCGTTTTAGGGGGACAGACTATTGTTGCCGGAGTTGGCGATTTAGTTTCTAAACTAAAACAAGCCAAACGTGCCTACAAAGCAACTTTGCTTAGCCAAGTTTTTCCAAAAACTAAAGCCGCACAAACCAGGTATGCAGACTTTTTGCACGCTTATCTTGAAGACAAGAAAGCGGTTGCTCAGTTTAAAAAAGACTTAAAGGCCGAGTATTTTCAGGAATACGAGAAAAACCTACTTTATAAAAACAAGATTTTCGACATTAAAAACTTTTATAGTGCTAAAGTCCAAAAAGGTAATTTAAACTACAGAGCAGAACGCGAAGAAATTATTTCTTTTACTTACAACGCTAAAGAAAAAGAATACAAAATCGCTTTAAAAAAAGCCAAACGTGCCTACAGACAAAAAATTGCTGGCATTAACGACTCAGCTGCTTTAACTAAAAACACTAAATTGGAGTTAAAAAAAGACTTTGCCGAGCAATACGCACAAACTCTTTTGAACTTAGAAAAAGAGTATTTGCCTTTAATTGAAGAAAACCAAAAAACCATCATTTCTAAAGAAGAAATGCTGCTTAAACTCAAAGAACTAGATGCTTTTCATAAAGAAAAAACCGACATTCAGTATGTTCGCCAAGAAAACGAGATTCAAGAGTTTAAAGAAAACGCAGAACTCGCAAAACGAGGATACTTTAAAAACTACTTACTTACTCGTTTGTTTACTTGTTTTGGTTTACCCAAAAAATACGCAAAAGATACGGAAAAACTAAGCAGTATTACTGCTAAAACTGCGGCTGACTTTGCAAATTTTTCTGGAACTAAACGCCGAGTTTTTAAAAACTTCTTTAAACTGTGGTTTAAAGAAAAACCTAGATTTATCTTTACTAAAATCGCTGAATCTGCTGCATTTTTATGCACTCGTCTAAAAAACTATTTGACTTTAACTAAAACTAAAATGGTTGTAAAACAGAACAACAAAACTATGTTTTTCAAACCTTTAAGCCAAGCAAATTACGATTATTTAAACGAAAACTCTGATTTGCCCGAACGCTTAAGTTTGAAATACAAAACTTATTTAGACGCCAAGACAGCATTTAAAGAACAAGCGAAGGCTTTGATTAAACAAATTAAGTATGTGTCTCGTGAACACAGGTCAAAATCCGCAAAGGTAGCAGCTTCCAAAATTCAAATGATTTTCCAAGACCCAATTTCTTGTCTAAATCCGCGCATGACAGTGCAGGAAATTATTGCAGAAGGTTTGAGAATCAAAGGGATTAAAAACCAAAAGGAACTAGAAGAGCGAGTTACTAAAGCACTTCTGCAAGTCGGGCTAGCCCCTGAATACGCAACTCGCTACCCACATGAGTTTTCAGGAGGACAGAGACAAAGAATCGGAATCGCTCGTGCACTTGTAATGGAACCCGAAGTAATAATCGCGGATGAACCAGTTTCTGCCCTAGACGTTTCAATTCAAGCCCAAGTTATTAATTTACTGCAAGACTTAAAAGAAAAACTAGGTTTAACTATTTTGTTTGTTGCCCACGACCTTTCGGTTGTTAAGTTTTTTTCAAACCGCATCGCCGTGATGTTTTACGGCAAAATCGTGGAACTTGCAGAATCCGAAGAACTTTTTAAAAACCCACTCCACCCTTATACTAAATCCTTGCTTTCCGCAATTCCGCAACCAGACCCAGACTACGAACGCAGCCGTAAAAGAATTTACTACGATCCCACTAAACACCCTTACGACAAAGAAGCACCTAGCATGGTAGAAATTAAACCTGGACACTTTGTTTTCGCTTCTCCAAGCGAAATTAAGGCAATGCAGGCAGAAATTAAGGAGCAGAAATAATGGCAAAAAAACTACTAATTGGTCTATTTTCTTTTCTAACTTTAATTTTATTTGTAGCCTGCGGCACATATAAAGTTAAAGGTATCCAAATTGTTTACTACATTCCGCAAGGCGAACTTTCGCCTTCCTATTTTGAAACAGTGCCAGAAGAAGGTGTTCGCTTAGAGCGACCAGTTGCGCAACAAGTGAACGCCGAAGGTAAAGTTACAACTTGGGGTTATAGACTTTACGCACCTGCTAAAATTTTGGGCTGGTACTACGACATTGCGTATACAAAAGAAGTTAACTTTAAAACAGATTATTTTAAAGTATCGACCGCACTTTACGCAAAAATTGAAATTGCTAAAATCAAAATTAATTTCGCACCGTTTGCGCCTGGCGTGACAATTAACGGAACCCTGCCAACTGAGTATGACTTTGAACACGGCACTAACTTACCAGAGGCTAAAAGAACTGGACATGAGTTTAAGGGTTGGTCTACAGTTGACCCTACTTCTGCTAACTTTGACCCTGTTAACTCAATTATTAACTCACTTCAAGAAAAGTCTTATTTTGACGACATCACTCTATGGCCTTACTTCCAGGCAGTTGAGTACAGAATTACACTAGAGGTTGATGGCAAAAAATATCAAGTCACTGCTTTTTACGGCAAGGTAATTCAAAAAATTCTTGAACTAACCGCTGAACTTGAAGCAAAATACGGCGTAGGTAAAGTTAATTGGTATCACTATTCACCTAGATTTATGTTCGACCCAAGACTAAAATACGAACACGACAAACCATTTAAAGGGACTTACTTCTTGTTAAACGGTGAACTTAAAGAAAGTACTAGCACAAGTGGTACTATTGTGGCAAAAATTGACAAGTAAACAAATTCAAAAAACTAAACTAATTTACATATTCGTGCTTTGGACTGCTTTTTTTGCAGTCTTAAGCACATCACTTTTACTCTTTTTTTTCACACCAAAACCGATTTTCACAACATTTTCTTTATTTTTTGTCTTAGTTTTCTTTGTTTTAGTTTTCTTTTTTAAAACTAAACTAGATACGCTTAACTTAAAACAAAAGTATTTGAAACTCAAAGAAAGTAAAACAAAACCAATAAAATTAAACAAAGATTTTTTGAAAAAACTACCTTTAAACTTAGATAAACACAACTTTAAACTACAAAGTAGCACTTTAGACTTTAATTTATATTTAAAACAAAACGAGTCAAATCGCGGAATTGAAATTGTGTTTACCTTAAAAAACCCAGACTTTGATTTCCTAAGTCCTTTGCTAGATACAGAAATTAAAAAAGCAGTTGCTAAGTTTGGACAAAAAAGAATTAGCTACTTGACATGCTTAATTTTCAAAGCGTGCGAAGCACACACAAAAGACGCTGAGCTAAATGCAGACAATGTGGTTTTTTTGAAAAACAAAGGTTTTAACTTCACTTCAATCAACATTGCTTACTTTCAAAATGAGCAAACTCTTTATTTTTTGCATTCGGATAATTACTTTCCATCAGTTTATTTTAAGCAGGCATCTGAATTTATTTTAACTTTAACTAAATAAATTTACTTTTTAAAAACCAGCTATGCTGGTTTTTATCACGAAATAACCCACTTACTTTCTACAAACTTTTTTAAAAAAAGGAGATATATGAAAAACATTATTTTTGATTTAGACGGAACGCTGCTTGACACCTCCAAAGACATCACCAAAGCAGTTAACTCAACCTTGACATATTTTAAATTCCGAAAAGCAAATAAAGATAAAATCATTTATTGCACTGGAAACGGTTCTCGTGAACTTATTCAGTGCGTGCTAAATGACAAGCAAAACATTGACCAAATGGTTAAGCACTACAACCAAACCTACAACGAAGACCCACTTAAATACACAAAACCTTATTCTGGTGTTTTGACGATGCTAAATTCTTTAAAAGCACAAGGCGCTAGACTTTTTGTAATTTCAAATAAACCTGAGTTTTTAGTTAAAAAAATAGTAGATGCATATTTTCCAGATATCTTTACACATGTCTTGGGTTTTTCTCAAAACTTGCGCGCTAAACCACACCCAGATAGTTTTAACTTACTTAGCCGTAAATATAACTTCACAAGGGAAGAAAGTATTTTTATTGGAGACAGCGAAGTTGATCTGCGTTTTTCAGAAAACTCAAACATTGCTTGCTTTTTAGTTTCCTATGGTTTTCGTTCATTTGACTTTCTTCATACTATTGCCCCAAGAAGTACTATCTTTAAGTCAGTAAAAGCCCTGGAAACTGCTTTACTTAGCGATATAAATGATTAAGTTCAGACAAACTACTACCAAAGAAGGAATCAGACTTGGCTCAATTGAGTTTGAAAACGGAGTGAGCATAGAAACCCCTGTTTTTATGCCGGTTGGCACGAAGGCTACAGTTAAAACTTTGGACACCAGCGAGATTGACCAGGTTTCCGAAGGCTTGATTTTGGCAAATACCTATCACCTATGGTTGCATCCAGGTATTGAGATTTTAAAAGAAGTAGGTGGTGCTAAAGCATTTATGCATTGGCCAAAGGCAATGCTTACCGATAGTGGCGGATATCAAGTTTTTTCTTTGACTAAAAACCGCAAGATTACCGAAGAAGGAGTGCTTTTTAAAAACCCTGAAAACGGAGATAAATTGTTTTTAACTCCTGAAAAGTCTATGGAAATCCAAATGGCAATTGGCGCAGATATTGTTATGGCTTTTGACGAGTGCCCACCTGTGCACGCAGACCGCCGTTATATGGAAAAGTCAATTGAAAGAACTGGAAGATGGTTAAAGCGTTGCCGCGTCGCTTTGAATTCAAATCAAGCGCTTTTTGGAATTAACCAGGGAGGACTTGACCCCGAACTTAGACTAAAGTCGCTTAAAGAAATCACTGAACTGGATTTGTCAGGATATGCAATTGGAGGTCTCGCGGTTGGCGAGACTAATTCAGAGATGTATAAAATTCTTGACTACATTGTCCCTAAATTTCCTGAAAACAAACCAAGGTATTTAATGGGTGTTGGCAAACCTGCTAACTTAGTTGAAGCAATTGAACGCGGTGTTGACATGTTTGACTGCGTAATGCCGACTAGAAACGCCAGACACGGCCACATTTTTACAACATCGGGCTCTATTAACATTAAAAACGCTAAGTTTAAGGACGACCACACCCCACTTGACCCCGGGCTTTCACATAAGTTTGCATCTTACTCAAAAAGTTATTTGCATCATCTTTTTAAGACAGGCGAAAGACTGGGTGAACGCATTGCAACAACACAAAACTTAGCATATTTAAAACACTTAGTTAACGAAATTAAAACAGCCGCGAAAGCAGGTAAATTTAAGGAATTTAAGGCGAAGTTTTATGCAACTACTAACTACACAAACAGTTGAAAAACTGGCTTAAAAACGCACAAAAATCGCCAAAAATAGTATATAATTGATTTAAAGAGGTACTTTTTAGATGGATACTTTTAACAATTTTGAAATTAAACCAACAATCATGGTAGCCGGAGTTGGCGGTGGCGGTGGTAACGCTATTAACCGTATGATTGAAAACAATGTAAGCGGAGTTACTTATGTTGCTATCAACACAGATTCACAAGACTTAAAACGTTCACTTGCCCAAATTAGAATTTTAATCGGAGAAGGTCCAAACAAAGGCTTGGGTGCTGGTCAAAACGCAGAACGCGGCAAAATTGCGGCAACTGAATCTGAAGACACAATTCGCCAAGCCCTTGGTTCTGCTAATATGGTGTTTGTAACTTGCGGAATGGGTGGCGGAACTGGAACCGGCGCTGCGCCTGTTGTTGCTAAAGTTGCCAAAGAACTTGATGCCTTAGTAGTTGGAGTTGTGACAAAACCCTATACTTTAGAAGGCAAAAAACGCAAAGAAAACGCTCTGCGTGGAATTGCTGAACTAAAACCTAATTGTGACGCTTTAATTGTGATCGAAAACGATAAGTTAAACGAAATTTCTGACCACCGCACAACCTTGCTTGATGCTTTTCGTGAAGCCGACAATGTACTTCGCCAGTGTGTACAAGGAATTTCTGACTTAATTATGTTTCCAGGAGTAATTAACGTAGACTTTGCAGACATTAAAACAGTTTTAGAAAACAAAGGTACCGCTATTATGGGAATTGGAGTGGCAAGTGGTGAAAACAAGGCCATTAAAGCTGCCCGCGCCGCGATTTCTTCCAAAATTCTGGAAACTTCAATTCAAGGTGCCACTGACGCAATTTTGAATATCACCGCACCGACTGAACTTTCTCACTTTGAGTTAAACGAAGTTCTGCAAGAAATTAGAAATAACACTTCAACTGACATTAACATCATCATGGGTGTAATGATTAACGATAAATTAGTTGACGAAATTATCGTAACAGTAATTGCAACTGGTGTTGAGTTGACAAAATCTCACACTGACGCCGAGTCTTTCGCCAATGAATTGGTCAGAAACAAAGAGGCTGCTTTTTTTAACCAAGAAATTAAAAAAGTTCAAGACCAAGCCCAAGACGATTTTTTTGCTTCTTTTAACAGCGACACCGAAACCAGTCAAGATGCGCAGAGCGACGAAAACGCAGACGTGCCATTTTGGGTTAAAAAATAATGCTGAAAGCCGGAATTGTTGGACTGCCAAATGTCGGCAAATCTTCACTTTTCAATGCTTTGACCAAAGCCAGTGCTTTGTCTGCCAACTATCCTTTTGCGACAATTGAGCCCAATGTTGGCCAAGTTGTTGTACCGGATGAGCGCTTAGATAAACTGGCTAGTGTGTATTTACCCAAAAAAACAACTTACGCCGCTTATCAGTTTATAGACATCGCAGGATTAGTAAAAGGAGCCGCTAAAGGCGAAGGCCTTGGCAATAAGTTTCTTTCCCACATCCGGGAAGTTGACGCGATTGTTGAAGTTGTGCGTTGTTTTAAGGACAACAATGTCTTGCACGTTGAAAACTCAGTTGACCCGGTTAGAGATGCTGCAATCATTGACACAGAACTAGCACTCGCTGACATTGAAATAGTTGAAAGCAGAATTGCTAAAATTGAAAAAAAAGCCAGAGCCCAAAAAGACAAAGAAGCGCAGCAAGAACTTGCGGTCTTGACCAAAATCAAAACAGCAATACTAAATGAAACTCAGCCTGAACTCTTATATGACGAAAGATTTTTAGTCAAATCACTGAACTTACTGACCTTAAAACCGCTAATTTATATCGCAAATATAGCAGATGACAGTTCTGATGAAATTTCTCTGGCTAACCTTACAAACATCCAGGCATATGCTGCAAAGCGAAATGCTAAAGTACTTGCGGTTTGTATTAAGTTAGAAGAAGAAGTTGCCAATATGTCTAAAGCCGAGCGAGTTGAGTATTTAGAACAATTTGGTTTTGACAAAACTGGACTTGACCAAATAATTGAAACAACTTATACAACTTTGGCTCTGTCTACCTACTTTACCGCAGGCAGTGATGAATGCAGAGCCTGGACTTTTAAAACAGGCGCAAAAGCCCCAGACTGTGCAGGTATCATTCACACCGACTTTAAGCGCGGATTTATTAAAGCAGAAGTAGTTGCGTTTACAGACTTTATTAAGTTTGGCTCAATTCAAGCGGCTAAAGAAAACGGAATGCTTCGCCTAGAGGGCAAAGAATACGAAGTTAAAGACGGCGATATTATTACTTTTCGTTTTAATGTTTAGCCCAAATCAAGGAGATTTTTATGTTTGGATTTAAGAAAAAAAATAAAACTACCGAAACCCCTACCTACACAAAACGCGAACTAATGGTGTTTAAACGTTTAGATAAAGCAGACGACGAGACTTTACTTGAGTTTGCCGAAATGCTAAAACAAGGCAAACCTGTGGTTTTAAACTTTGATTTACTAAAAATTCCAGATGCCAATAAAGCGATTGCTTTTTTGTCAGGCTGTGTTTGCGCGCTAAACGGCGAAGTCATTGAACTTAATGAAAAAGTATATTTATTTGCCGATGAAACTCTTTATTTTGACGGCACAATTGATAAATTTTTAAAAGAAGTAATTAAAGACTAAGAAAAAGGACTAAAAATCAAATGGATTTTAAAGATACCCTTCTACTTCCAAAAACCGAGTTTCCGATGCGCGGGAATCTTGGTGAAAAAGAACCTGAAATTCAGGCACCTTGGGCTAATGACTTACTTTTTTTAAAAAGAAATCAAATTAACCTGGAAAAACAAGGCGCTAGTTTTTGTTTTCACGACGGACCGCCTTATGCGAATAACCCAATTCACATGGGCCATGCTTTAAACAAAATTTTAAAAGACTTTATCGTCAGATTTCGCCAACTAAACGGTGACGTTGTTGACTTTACGCCAGGCTGGGATATGCATGGCCTGCCAATTGAAAACGCCGTAATTAAGCAAGGCGTGGACCGCAAAGGAGACCCGGTTAAATTCAGAGAAGAGTGCGCTCGTTTTGCAGAAAGTCAACTAGAGCGTCAACGCACTCAGTTTTTGCGCCTAGGTTGCCTTGGCAATTTTTCAAAGCCTTACCGCACGCTTGCTCAAGACTTTGAAGCCAGAGAAATCGAGGCTTTTGCCAAAATGGTGGAAAAAGGTCTGATTTACCGAGGATTCAAGCCAGTTTACTGGTCGTGGTCATCTGAGTCTGCCTTGGCAGAGGCCGAAGTTGAATATAAAGACATTGAATCGCCTTCTATTTTTGTGGCATTTAAAGTCAAAAAAGCCAAAGGCTTTAAAGAACTAAAGGGTGCCAGCCTTTTAATTTGGACAACAACTCCGTGGACTTTACCTGCCAACTTAGCGATATGCGTTTCTCCTAACTTGCTTTACTCAGTTTTAGAAACCAGTCAAGGCAAACTAGTTGTAGCGAGTACCTTGGTTGACAAAATTAAGGAAAAACTGAACTTAACTGACGTTAAGAAAATCGTCGAAATTAAAGGAACTGACTTAGAAAAAGTTACTTACTTGCACGTGCTTACCCAAAAAGAACATCCAGTAATTTTAGGGGACCATGTATCTGCTGAAGACGGAACTGGTCTTGTTCACACCGCGCCTGGCCACGGAGAAGACGACTTTAAAGTTGGACAAAAATATGGCCTGCCTGCTTTTTCGCCAATTGACGAGCGCGGGGTTTTAACCAAAGACGCTGGTGAATTTCAAGGTCTGTTTTTTGAAAAAGCCAACAGCATCATCATTGATGCTTTAAAATCCACTCATGCACTACTTGGTGAGTTTAAGATAATGCACTCCTACCCTCACGATTGGCGCACGAAAAAACCAATAATTTTCAGAGCAACACCGCAGTGGTTTTTGTCAATAGAACCACTTAAAAAAGACTTATTTAAAGCGATTGACGAAGTTATTTGGACACCTGAATGGGGTAAAATCAGAATGAGTAATATGATAGCCCAACGCAAAGACTGGTGTATTTCGCGCCAACGCTTGTGGGGCGTGCCAATTCCGGTTTTCTACGCAGAAGACGGAACTCCGATTTTGGACACCAAAGTAATTGCGCACATCAAAGCGCTGTTTGCTGAACACGGTTCTAACATATGGTTTAAGTTGCCTGCCAAAGAACTGCTTCCTAAAGGTTTTAAACATCCTAAATCTCCAAACGGGATATTTAGAAAAGAAACCGACATTATGGACGTTTGGTTTGACTCAGGAACTTCGTTTTTGTCACTAGATGGACGCATATCTGAACTTTACTTAGAAGGAAGCGACCAATACCGTGGTTGGTTTAACTCAAGTTTAATCAATTCAGTCGCCTTAACTCAAAAATCTCCCTATAAGCGCATTCTTTCCCACGGCTTTGTTTTAGATGAAAAAGGTCTGAAAATGTCTAAGTCCGCTGGCAATGGAGTTGACCCAAACTCAGTTGCTCAAACTCTGGGTGCAGATGTTTTGCGAATTTGGGCAGCATCTGTTGACTATCTGCAAGACGTTCGTGTGTCTCCTGGGCTTTTGAAAATAGCCGCAGAGACTTACCGCAAAATCAGAAACACTATTCGTTATTTGCTTTCTAATTTAAGTGATTTTGACGAAAAAAATTACTACGCGTTTTCAATGCGCTCCAACTTATCTAAAATCTACACAATTAAGTTAAATGAGTTAGTCAAAGAAGTTCGTCTTGACTTTGAAAACTTTAATTTCGCCAAGGCCTTGCAAGCAATTGTGGTATTTATCACAAACGAACTTTCTGCATTTTACCTAGACGTAACTAAAGATACTCTTTATATTGAACCTAGGCACTCGTATCTTCGCGAAGAAGTGCAGTCAACTTACCTAGATATTTTGACTAAACTCCTTATTTTACTGAATCCAATTATTCCCCACACCACTCAAGAGGCTTGGCAAACTCTGAAAAAAAGCCAGGAAAGTCAACTTTATTTAGATAAATTCTTTCCGCGTACTCTGGACTTCTCTGACTTTAGTCAACTTATTGTAGACTTTGATGTGTTTACGGAAGTCAGAGCAAGCGTACTTAAAACTCTGGAAGAGATGCGAGCAAGCGGAGCGATTGGCAAGTCGCTTCAAGCCGTTGTTAACTTAACTTTAACCGACTCTCAGTTAACCGCTTTTAAAAATCTTGAGTTTGACTTGCCAACTATTTTGCAAGTCTCGGAAGTTAATCTGAAATTTGGCCCTGAGTTTTTAGTAGAAGCCAAAGTTTCTATAAACTCAGCGTGCCTACGTTGTTGGAATGTGCGTCCAAACCTAGATAAAAAAGGTTTGTGCATGCGTTGCCAGACAATTTTAAAAAAGGAGTATCCAGATGCTTAATTTACTTTTAATTATACCAAGCCAAGACCGCCCGACTCAAGACTTTTTAACCGCAACTCTTTCTCATTTTGGGGTAGTTTGGGCGCTAATTTTGCCCGAAAACGTAAAGTCAGGGTGCGAAAAAAACCCAGGCTTAGTTAAGTTAAGTAGAGTTTCGCCAACCCTTTCTTCAACCCGCGACACTTACTTGTTTGAAACAAAACCTGTCGCTTTAGTTGACCTTGCTAAAAAAACTTTTAATGTTAAGTTTGACGTCTGCGTATTTGCTTTAAACAAAGGGTTGCTCCTGGGTTCAGATTTAGCGCAAAGCCCATTGTTTGCGCTCGCACAAAGCGCAGCGTCCACAGGAGTTCCCACTTGTTTGATATCCGGCAAAGAAACACTTTCAGATACCTTCAAATTAAACTTTAAAACTTGGCTAAATGAGTACTTTTTGAAAAAAATGCACCAAAAATACACTATTTTAAATGTTAATTTGCCAACACAAGCGGCTAAAGCCACTTACTTTACGGAACTTGCTGACTTTAAAACCACTTATCAGTTTTTAAAAGAAGAGCAAAGCGAGAACACTTTAGTCTTTAAAACTATGCTTTCCCAAGATGCCAAAATATCTGTAAAACTAACCGACCTTTTGGCTTTAGAAAAAGGTGCGATTTCGGCGACCCCGATTTTGACTAATTTAACCGATTTTACTAAAATTTAGCCAAAAATCCTAAAAATTTAGTATAATTTTTTTAGTAAAGTTAAGGAAGATTTGTGAAAGATTTTAACATTCATTTTTTTAAAAAAAGCGAACAGCGTCCAGCCATTAACGCCAACCTGCACGCCTATCTTTTGGCAGTTGGCTGCTACAGCGCGGAAAACGAACAAGACGCGGTTAGATACGTACTTAGACACCCAGACTTGCAGTTTAAAGCAAGTTTCTACATAACTCGCTCATCTAGTGTGCCTGAACTTTGGAAACTCAACCCTGAGTACTACGACATTAACTTCCGCCTTTCGTTTCCGTTTGTTTCGCCGACTTACTTTGTGGAACTGATGCTCACGCGCGTTAAACATTTATGTGAAACTTTTGGCCTGGTTGTCTACTCTGAGTTTTTTAAAGACATTTTGCCTTTTGACAGCAGCCAAGTTCTAGAGATTTTTAAATACATCAAAGGCCAGTATAAAGTCAGACACCCAGAAGAGTTGAGCGCTTATCTGCAAGTTTCGCCAAGAACCGCGAAAATGGCTATCACTTATTTAGAAGAATACAAAGCGCTTAGTCAACATTTTAGTGAAACCGGCGTTTTTGTGCCTAGATATAAATTACTTAAAGACAACAAAAATAACGCATACTTCGCCGTTGTTTGGCCAGAGAAAACCGGTCTTTTAATCCCACCCGCGCTTGATCTTGTCTACGTTGAGCAAGGAGAACATTACCGAGTTTTGGATTTTCGCCAAATTAAGGAAATCGCGGAAGGCTATATGGAGCCTGTTCCTGGGTTTTTAAAAGAAAGTCAAATCATTCCTTTAAAACGTGCCAAAAAAATCCAAAAACTTATTTTAAAATATAAACTACCCGATGTTGAAAAACAGTTTACTGAGTGTAGACTGCATAATTTAGTTGATTAGGAGGAAATATCATGGAACTAAATAAATACATAGACCACACTAAACTAGGTGCATATTGCACAGAAGAAAGCATTAAACAACTTTGCAAAGAGGCCAAAGAATACAAATTCAAATCAGTTTGTATCAACCCTTGCTTCATTGAACTTGCTAAAGCCGAACTAGAAGGTTCAGACGTACTTGTATGTACAGTAATCGGCTTCCCACACGGAGCGACAACTACTGAAACTAAAGTTTTTGAAACTAAAGACGCAATTAAAAAAGGCGCTGACGAAATTGATATGGTTATCAACGTTTCTGACCTTAAAAACGGACATAAAGACCGCGTGCTTAAAGAAATTAAAAAAATCAAAAAAGCCTGCGGTGAAAGAGTGCTTAAAGTTATTATTGAAACTGCACTTTTAACCAAAGAAGAAATTAAACTAGCCTCTAAACTAGTTGTACGTGCTAAGGCTAATTTTGTCAAAACTTCAACTGGTTTTGCTGAATACGGCGCTCGTTTTGAAGACGTTGCTTTAATGGTAAAAACTGTTAAAGGTCAAGCAGAAGTTAAAGCGTCTGGCGGAGTTAAAAATAAACTAGACGCCGAAAAAATGATTGAACTAGGTGCTACTCGTATCGGTACTTCTAAAGGACTTTTAATTGTCAGAGGAGAAGAAAGTGATTCCAACTCCGCATATTAGTCTTACCGACAAAAGCCAAATCGCACCTATCGTTTTAATGCCAGGTGATCCGCTTCGCGCCAAATACATCGCTGAGACTTATCTTACCGACGTTGTGCAAATTAACGCGGTTCGAAATATGTTTGGCTTCACCGGAACTTATAAAGGAAAACGAGTTACAGTTTTCGGCTCTGGTATGGGCCAGCCTTCAATTGGAATTTACTCATATGAACTTTTTGCCTTCTACGGTGTTGAGAAAATCATTAGAATAGGCTCAGCCGGCTCTTACCACGCTGATTTGCCGGTTTACTCAGTAGTTTTAGCAGACGCCGCTTACTCAGAGACAACTTATGGCCTTGCTTTAATGAACTACCAAGCAAATACAGCCAAAGCAACTCCTGAGTTGAACGCCAAAATTAAACAGGCCGCTGCCAAAATCGGCGTTGACCTAAAAGTTGGTTTAATTCACTCATCTGACGTGTTTTATGCAGACAACCCAGTTTACGAAGAAAAACGTCTGAAAGCAAATCCGCTTTGCGTCGAAATGGAGTCATTTGCTTTATTTTTAAATGCACAAAAACTTGGCAAACAAGCCGCTTGCTTACTGACAATTTCTGATAACTTAGTTACTAAAGAAGTAACTACTGCAGAAGAGCGCCAAACTTCTTTCAATAAAATGATGGAAGTAGCACTAGAAACCGCTTTACTTTAGTTTTTTTAAGGACTTTAAGCAAAGTAAACTAAAATTGCGCTAATAGAGGTTAAAAAGATGCCAGCAGATATATTAAATCCAGTAAGATACAGAACAGATTTTTTAAAAGAACACGCTGAGGCAACCGATAGTTACCTTAAAGAATTGCTTGATAAAACCGACACTTCTCTGTCCGAAAACCAAGCAGACTGCAGGGAAATCAACGCCCTTGATAAGGTACTCAAGAAAACCAAACGTCGCTTTACTTTATTTAAATTAGCCTTTGGTCTGTTGCTTACTCTTTTGTCTGTTGTGCTGCTTGCTTCTATTGCTAGCGCTTACTATGTATTTACAGAACCAGACCTTGCGCTGAGTCCAGCCGCCAGATACTCAGTTTTTGCCAGTTGTATAGTCGCGGGAGTTTTGTTTATTGCACTAATTGTTTTAACTTCAATTTTTTTAAGTAGAAAAAATAAAAAGTTTAGAGCAGAAATTCTGAACTTTCAGGAAAAAATTGATGAAAAAATTCACGAAACTTTTGCGAAACTACAAAACTTTTACCGCACATTTGACTACAATTTTATCTACGCCCAAATGCAAAGACAAATTCCGGAAATTGAGTTTCTAAAATCTGCCGACACTAACTTTATTAAGCACATTGAGACTAACTTTGACCAGGCCTACGCGCCTTCTAGTTCTGCAATGCCAGTTTCCTACAAAGCAGGGTATTTTTATAAAAACCCATTTATCATTGCTATGTATAAACAAATGGAAATGGTACCGCATACCTACACAGGTTCGCTTTCTATTAGTTACTACACAGGATACGGTCAAAACAGACGCCTAGTTAGCGAAGTTTTGCACGCTACTTTAGTTAAACCAAAGCCAGAATACAAATATTTTGCTTTAAACTCACTTTTTTCCAAAGCCGTGCCTGAACTTGATTTTTTTAAGACAGCGCTAGATGGATACAATCCGGCTAAACATGATAAGTTTATCAGCCAAGCCGAAAAAACTTTAGCAAAACTAGAAAAAACCAATCCTGATTTCACCCCAATGGCGAATTTCGAGTTTGAGGCTATGTTTCCGGTTTCAAACCGTTCATCTGAACAAAAATACCGTGCATTTTTTGGACAAGTCTCTCAACAAACCTTGGTGAATTTTGCCAAAGAACTTACAACCGGACGTGATTATTCTTACTCAAAAGAACACACCACGAACGAAATTTTTACCCCTGATTTAACTGCTAACTTTGGTGTAAGTCCGTTTGATTTAGTTGATTATAATCTGACTAAGTTTTTAACTGAGTTTACTACTTACTCAAAAGCCTTGTCTCGTGCACTTTACGACAGTTTCATTCCCTACCTGGCAAATCCTGTTTTGCTTGAAGGAAATATCTCTAAACAACCTGCATACGAAGGAAAGGCCTCTATTTTTGAGCATTTGACGTTGCTAGATAAATTACCTAACGCATACCTATTGCCGAACGATGCCGGAATTAACGACTATATAATAGAACCGCTTTCTGAGTATGAACAAGTTTGCCGAGTACACTCATTTAAAACAGTACCGCGTCTTGACTACGTTGTTGTGATGGGCGGAGATGGTCCGCATCAAGTGCCAGTACACTGGACTGAATACATTCCCGTGTTTAAAGAACTTACCTACTCAGTTGAAAAAGTGGACAGCGAAAGCAATTATTTTGAAAATAGTTATTTTGACAAAGATAACCAGGCTTTTACTGAAGAAAACACTGTTTCTATTGTTTAATTAAGTTAATTTAAGATATAATATTAAAGGAAATGAAATTTTTTTAGTTTGAACTTAAAAAAATTTAAAAGGAGAAAATTATGGCAAATTTTTTAGACGAAGTTAATGGACCTACAATGGATGAAGGTAATGACATTAAAGTAATTTCAAAAAGGCTAGAGGCTAAAGTTGGTTGGGGCTCTGCTTTATTTGAGTTTTTACTATGGTTCCCATTCTTAATTCCTGGACTAATTTTTGTATTTAAAAAAATTAAAGCAAGAAACTTCTTTATGCGTCTTGAGCAAAAAATGCAACGCGCCGCTTCTGAAGTTGACACTTATATAGTTCACCGTTTAGATATTTTAAAAAATGTTGATGCTTTAGTTGAAAGACAATTGCAACATGAAAAAAATGTATTTGAAGGGGTTGCCGGCCTAAGGGGCGGAATTAATCCAAAGCAAATTACAGACGAAAACAGAAATGACATTCAGGCTCAACTTGACCGTGGTTTTTCTCAAATTAACTTAGCATTTGAGGCTTATCCTGAACTTAAATCTAACCAAGTTATTGAAAGCGCAATGCGCGATAACACCAACACTCAAAGAGAAATTACTGCTGCTCGTGTTTACTACAACGATATAGTAGACCAATGGAACCGTAATTTATTTGTTTGGCCAACTAAACAAATTGTAGCCGCTAAAATGCAACTAACTACTAGAATTCCGTTTATAGCATCAAGAGAAGACAAAGCGGCTGCTCGCCAAACTTTCTTTTAAATAAAACACATACACTAAGTAAAAAAAGGACACAATTATGAGAGATAAAGTTAAATTAGTTTGCACATCTTGCAAAGAAGAAAACTACTACACAAATAAAAACAAAAAAACTACCCCTGATAAACTTTCTTTTAACAAGTACTGTGCACGTGAACGCAAAACTACAGTTCACACAGAAAAGAAATAAGTTAAACTAACTTAATTATTAGTGCGTACAGCACTAACTTGGCCACAGGCCTGTCAACATTTGAGGTAATTATATGGACAATAACCGTTTTGAATTTATGCGTAAATTCTTTTTAGACAACCCAAAAAGTTTTGGTGTAGAAAAAGCCAGCGCTTACATTCACGAAACTGACCGCAAAGCCTTCAATAAGGCTTGCCGTTTATTTAATTTAAACGCTGCTGACTATCACTTTCAAAACTTTATGTTAATCAAAACCCCTGCTATTTTGAAAAAAACCACAATTGATTTTAAAGTTATAATTAAAGACGACGAAACTCAAGAAGTATTTTATGAGGCTGCTAACTTAACTCTACTTTTCTTTGCGCCAGACTCAATTAAAGTCTATACTGCCAGAACAGATTACAACTACGACTTTATTTATCCAATTTCTTCAACAGACGTGCTGTATTCAGACGTGATTTCTCTAGACACTGAATACAAACTAGACGACATCGCAAATCCTCGCCGAGAAACTTTTAATCTATCTTTAAAACTAAGCAACGGCAACAGTTTCACCTTCCCACTTAGAGACCGTTTGTTTACAGGTGAACAAGAGGAGTTTGAACCAACTGAAGTTGAATACGGACTAATTCACCAAATTAAAGGATTAATTCGTTAGTTATTTTCCAGTAATTAAATTTAAAAGTTAAAAAAGACCAGTTTAAACTGGTCTTTTTTGTTTTTAAGTTCATTAGTGTTTAGTCAAAATTTGAGTATAAGTGATTTGGTTTTGGTAAACAGCGTGAATAAAATATTTAATTTCGTTTTCAATTTTAGTGTTATTTAATTCTTTATTTTGGTTTTTTTCAAAATATTTAACTACTCTTGCCGCAAACTCGGGATGGTCAATAAAAGGGTTGCGGTTTCCTTGAATTTCGGCAATACGGTTATTGCGATTAATTTCAATCTGGTCTACCGGATCTTTTTTAAGCAAATAAATGAAGTCTTTGACGTTTCCGATTTTCGCGCCTTCTTTTTTGTAAACCATTCCGTAAGGTTCATTTTCTACAATATTTAGTTCAGAGTAATGCAAAACCATGTAAAGCAAAATTCTAACGGCATCACCGCCATGTCGATAACTTGGAAAGTATTTACGGTCGCCTGCATTTTGCGCTGGTGCGTTGTCAGGAAAGTAATTGCCGTTTTCATCTTTTGCAACATAGTAGTAATTGCTTCTTGAACTATTTACATCGCTGTTGCAAACTCTTAGGTTATGAATATCAGATGCTAAACTACGCTCACCACCCTTAACTCTTGGTACTCCTAATCTTGAGTTTACCCAAACGTGTTCTCGGTTCCAAGGTTTGCCGCCAGTCCATTTTGGAGCAAACTCTTCTCCGTTATACATCCCCCAAAGCCTTCCATTGTCTAGTTTATCGGTTTTCACTAAGTGATATCTAACTTCGTTATAAGAAGTGTAAGTTGTATGCTTGTCTCTGGTAACTTTTCTAAGAGCACGAATAAACTTAGTATCGTCTTCTTCTTTGAAGTTAACGTC
>CAUSQP010000003.1:0-19223 GCA_963534175.1 uncultured Acholeplasmataceae bacterium | reverse complement strand
AATAAAAAAGTTCTAGTTTATAACTATATATTTAGTTGTTTTGCTAGCTCTTCAACATATTTTAAGAGTTGAGAACTTCTCCATTGACCGTTTGTATATTGCATTTTGTAGCTCTTAAGCAATTCTAAAATTTGTTTAAAAGAATATTTTTTGTCTAGACCCAATTTCACTAAATTATTTTTAACACGGCACCCAATTATCAGTGATAAATAATTGATAAACTCTGTTGTATAAACGCGCATATCAGTATGCACTCGGGTTGCCGAAAGTTCTAAAATATTTTTATAAAAATTAAACATTTTTTCAATTTCCCACCTCTGGTCATACATGATAAAAACTTCTTCTAATGTTAAGTCTGCGTTAGATTCAAAAATGATTGTGCCATAAGTTTCTACTTCTTTTTTAAATAACTCGCTGTCAAAATTTTGTTTTTTGATTTGTTTAAAATAGAAAGACTTTTTCTCAATAGATTCAATTTCTAAATCCTTAAAATAATAATAAAATTTGTTGTCAATATACAATTTTTTGCCAAGCAATTGCTTGTCTTTAACAGCGACTGGAACTAATCCAGTCGCTATATTTTCTTCTTTGAGAATTCTTGCTTTTCTTTTTAAAGGAAATAAATATTTTAATTTATTTACAGTGTTAATTTCCTCAGTTATAAACTCAGTTTTAAAGCCTTTGTCGCCAATCAAAATACCAGAGCTATTCGGTATATTGTTTAAATAATCGTTAAAAATCGTGCTATCTAACATATTCCCAGCGTATGGTCTGTGGTAAATTGGCTCCTTGCTCTCTAAGTCGTAGGTATAAATTAATGAAAAATCTTTACTACCTTTTATCCTACCTTTTCTTGACCAAGCAGAGAATGCAGAGTCACTTGAGTTGTAAGATTTCAGAGTTCCGTCAATAATTTGAACCTTGCTGTTAAAACTGTTGATGCGGTCTATCATAAAGTTTTCAATTGCTGAATATGCTCTGCCTGTTTTTTCAAAAAAATCAGGCAGCATAGACTCAGAAAGTCCCACTTTTGGAAAATCTTCTGATAGAAAGGAAGTGTCATAAAAGTGTTTTAACATGCTATTGGTTGCTTTTGGAAAACAACAGCGAATGATGGAAATCACGTACAGTTTTATCGCAGTAGTTGAGTCAAAATGCCTTTTTAAACTTTCTAAAATATCTTCACTTTTACTTGTAAACAACTTAATATTTCCATAGTCTTTAATATCAGTTCCTTTGTTTTCTTTATTGACACTTCTTGTTCCGACAGGAATAGGTTCTGGATATGCTACAAACTCAAAATTGACAATTTCGCCTACTATTTCTTTGTCAACTGGAGTAGGTTTTTTGTTGATATATTTACAAGTTCTTTTGACTACTTTATACTTTCCAAAGTAATCTCTAACTACTGTATTTACTGGTCTTTTTACTTCTTTTATTTTCGTTGGAATTCTCATCTTACACCTCGCCTTTTTATATAGATAGATACCTATAATATTTTAACATAAA
Source organism: uncultured Acholeplasmataceae bacterium (assembly GCA_963534175.1). GTDB lineage: Bacteria > Bacillota_I > Bacilli_A > Acholeplasmatales > Acholeplasmataceae > CALISC01. The sequence continues at coordinate 17,714 of CAUSQP010000003.1, read as the reverse complement.
ATAAGGTATAACGCAAGCGTTACACCTTAAATTTTGGAAATATTTATTTATTAATAACTACTATTTTAAAGAAATATAAGAAAATTTAGATGACAAGTTCAAAATGTGCAGTTTTTATATAGTTATATTGCTTATAACTTTCTTAATATAAAGCGTTTTCGTAGTCTAAAATTAAATCAACTTCTTTTTGTTCTTTATCGCGATAATAATACAAATTAAAAGGTTCTGCTAAATTTAAATAAGAACTTCTGATTTGATTGATAACATAATTTTCAAGTATTGCACCACTTATAGAACTATCTCTTAAAATTTCTGGCGAATGATGGCTGGTTAAGTAAGCGACAACTCCTGTGTCAAAAAAATATACTTTTGGCGACTTAATAGTTCTTTTTAATAATTTACTTGAATAAGGATGCAGTAGATATATAATTTGTGATTTTTCAAGTAAATCAAGCCATCTTTTTCCGGTGTCATCAGAAATATCTATATCTTGTGCAACTGAGTGAATATTAATTTCTTGTCCAACACGACATGCTATGGCTTTTATGAAATTTATAAATTTAAAATTATCTTTGATATTGATTTCGTCTTTTATATCTCTATATAAGTAAGTTTCAATGTAGCTTTGGAAAAAAATGTTTCTATCGGTTATTTTTTTACTGACTAATGCTGGTAAGCTTCCTAAATATACGCGATTAAAAATTTCATCTATATTCGCTTGTTTAGGCGAAATAGCATAATTACTAAGTTCAAAAAAATCTAATTTAAGTTTGCTTAATTTAAAATTATTATATGCTTCATTTTGTGTAAGACCAGTCATTTTAAGTATTGCTACTCTACCTGCCAAAGATTCTTTAGCAAGTTGCATTAAAGCAAATGACTGTGAACCTGTTAACCAAAAACTGCCGGGTTTTGCACCGTTGTCAATAGCAATTTTTATATAACTAAAAAGTATAGGTGCATACTGAACCTCGTCTATTAAAATAGGTGGTTGGTAGATTTGTAAAAATAACGCCGGATCTTTTTGAGCAAGTTCTCTGTCTTGCAGATTATCAAGTGTAACTTTTTTTCGCTCAGTATCTAGTTTTTCAAGCATCGTAGTTTTTCCAACTTGTCTTGGACCTGTTAAAAGAATACACGAGAATTGTTTGCTTATGTTGATTATTTTTTCTTCTATGTCTCTGTCTATATATCCCATACTTACACTCCTTGAAAAATAAAATATGACCAAAATAAGATACAATCTTATTTTGGTCAATAAATAAAAATTTGTCAATAAGAAAACAAAAACTTTTTTAATTTATTGTCGTCGTGCTATCCTTTTTATGTAGATATAACTTAGTGGGGTTAATAATGAAAAAAACTAATTTAATGTGCAGTCAATGCCTGCAAAGAAATTATCAAGTCGCTATTGGAAATAAAAGAATTGAAATCAAAAAGTACTGTCCAAAGTGCAACTCACACACTCTGCATAAAGAAAATAAATGATCACAAAAAGAAATAAAACAAAGCAATTCAAATGTGGTAACTTATTTTTGGGTGGAAATAATAACGTGTATATTCAATCAATGACCACCACAAAAACTAAAGACATTGAAAATACTGTTAAACAAATTAAGGAACTCGAAAGTGCAGGCTGCCAAATTATTAGAGTTGCTGTTTTGGATGAAACTGATGCTAAGGCGATTAAAGAAATTAAAAAACAAATTTCAATTCCTTTGGTTGCGGATATCCATTTTGACTATAAACTCGCTTTAATAGCAATTGAAAATGGTGTTGACAAAATTAGAATCAATCCCGGTAATATTGTAAATAAAAATCACATTAAGCAAATCGTTGAAGCATGTAAAGCAAAAGGTATCGGGATAAGAATCGGTCTAAACTCGGGTTCTTTGCCGAATGCTCTCGCACCAACCGCTGAGAACTTTATTAAAGTGATGAAAAAAGAAGTTGAAATACTGGAAGAATTTGGCTTTACCGATATTTGTTTATCCTTGAAAGCTACTTCTGTTTTAACAACTATAGAGTGTTATGAGTTAGCAGCAAGAACTTTTAATTATCCTTTACATATCGGGGTTACTGAAGCAGGTACCCTGATTGGTGGCACAGTTAAAAGTAGTTCCGCGATGTCTATTTTATTGCTGAAAGGTATCGGAAACACCATTCGTGTGTCTTTAACTGAAAATCCAGTTTTAGAAATAAAAGTAGCAAAAGAGATTTTGAAATGTCTTGGTTTAAAAAAAGATGGGGTTGACTTTGTAAGTTGCCCGACTTGTGGACGTTTGGAATACGACATGGAAGAAATTGCTAAAAAGGTTGAAAGTTTTTGCGATACTTTAAATAAAAAAATCAAAGTCGCAATTATGGGTTGCACCGTCAACGGCCCTGGCGAAGCTAGAGATGCAGATATTGGGATTTGTGGTAATAAGGAAGATGTTTTAATTTTTAAAAAAGGGAGAGTCTTTAAAAAAGTTAAACCTGAAAGTGCATATATTGAATTGACTGAAATAATCAAAAACGAATTTTAACTTTGAAGGTCAAAAAAAAAAAAATAAGCATTTTGCTTGTCTTAATTATAAAATCAAATATAATATAAGTATCGGATCGGTCAAGAAGCGTACGGCGCCTTGACCATTTTTAATGGTGTGGAATGAAAGAGTTTAAAACTATAAGACAGCAATTAGATATTTTAAGAAAAAGGGGATTAATTGTACCAAAAAACGGTAAGCCCAAAAAATTTCTAGAAGAAGAAAACTATTACAATGTTATAAACGGTTATAAAATATTATTTCTTAAAAAAGACAAAAATAATAATCTAATATCGCCAGAATGTTTTATTGAAAATACACATTTTGATTCTTTAAAATTCTTATTTCTTTTTGACAGGGAATTGAGATTTATTTTTTTGAAATACATACTAATTTTTGAAAATACATTAAAAAGTATAACTTCTTATGTTTTTGCTAAAAAATATCCTAAGACTAATTCGTATCTTGATAAGGCTAATTTTTCCGATGATAAAAAATCAGCATTTAGCCAAATTATATTACTAACGAAAATGTTACAAGAACAAATTGACCACACTGGTCCTATTAAGCACTACCTAGATGTGCACGTTGATGTGCCTTTTTGGGTTTTGGTTAATAGAATGACTTTGGGAAATTTGTCGCACTTCTACGATTCATTAAAAGAATCTGAAAAAAATGAAATTGCAAACAAGTTCTATATTAAGTTAAGTTTAAAACAGAATATAAGTCAAAAAATAAGTTTAAGTTGCAAACTGGTGATTTTAGTTTGGGATTAAAAATAATATACCTTGTAAGAAATATGTGTGCTCACGATGAAAGGTTATACAATGTTAAACTTAAAACTAAAAAAGCAGACAACATAAAAAATTTATTCGGTTTTGACGCAAATACTGAACACGATAAACTTGTCATTGTTATTTTATTCCTAAAACTTTTTTAAATAAACAAGATTTTAAAAATTTTTACTTAGAATTGACTAAATTAATAGAAAAATATAAGGATAAATTTGATGAGGGTATTTTTAGCTCAATTATGGATTCTATGGGAGTTAAAATAAATGAACTAAAAAAATTAAAATAACTGAATAAGTAAAAAAAGAGACATATAATGTCTCTTTTTTAATATCCAAGACCGATTGCTTTTTTAGCTTTTAAATAGTTTTCTTTTGCTAATTTGGAAGCGAAGTTTTTGCCAGATTCAAGGATTTCAATTAACTCCTTTGAATTAACTAATTTATCTATTTTTTCGCTTAACGGAACGATTTCCTGAATTAAAAGTTCAGCAAGATCTAATTTAAATTGAGCGTAAGTTAAAGACTCTTTGTATTTATTTTCAATCTCTTTGACAGATAAATTAGAAATAGATGCATAAATATTTATCAAGTTAGAAATTGCGGGTTTCTTTTCTATATCAAAATATATTTTACTCTCAGAATCTGTAACTGCTGATTTGATTTTTTTAAGAATAGTGTCTTTAGAATCTGAAAGCAAAATATAGGATTTAGGGTTTTCAGAACTTTTAGACATTTTTGTGAAAGGGTCTTGTAAGGACATTATACGGCGTGTATGTTTGTTAATTTCATATTTAGGAATTTTAAAAATTTCGCCATATAGTTTATTAAAACGTTTTGCCAAAGTTTCTGTTAACTCCATGTGCTGTTTTTGATCCTCGCCAATTGGCACAATATCTGCGTTGTAAAGTAAGATATCTGCCGCCATTAGTGCAGGGTATGTGAAAAGCGAACTTCTAATGTTTTTTGAATTAAATGATTTTTCTTTGAATTGTATCATTCTGCTAAGTTCACCAAAATAAGCTGTTGATTCCATCAGAAATCCAAGAGCAGCGTGCTCGTTAATTTCAGATTGTACAAAAATATGTGTGTGTTCTTGATTAAAGCCAAGAGCAGCATAGCAAGCCGCAATTCTCAAAATATTTTCTTTTAATTCTTTTGGTTCGATTGGCAAAGTAGTAGCGTGCAAGTCTGCAATAAAAATTAGAAGTTCTGAGTCTGGATTATTTTTCACAACTTCTTTCAAGTTTTTAAGTGCCCCCAAATAATTGCCTAAAGTCAGGCTACCAGTTGGTTTAATTGCGGTTAAAATAATTTTTCTATTTTTGTCCATATGAATATCCTTTGACAACCTTTGTCTCTATTTTTGAAATTCCTCTCAAAACTTCGCCGTCAATTTGGGCAGTTTTAGTTTGCTTAGTTTCAACAGAAATTTCTTTGCCTTTAAAAATTTTTACAATTCGTTTAAAAAATGTGTGCCAACCCAAATAAATGAACGGAAATAATAAAAGTAAAAGTAATCTTGAACGAACGGTTACTAAAATTAAATAAAGAAACTCATCTCTTTTGGCCATCGGTGCTATTTTCATGCCACCGCCAAAATAAGGGCCATGCATAATGCTGGCGAGAAAACAGTTTTTATGTTCAGAGACATCGCCATCAACCGAAACTTTTGCTGAAAAAGACTTAAATCGAAATAAAGTAGTAGCGGTGACTTTTGCAAAGGTGCTTTTAATTTTATATGCGCGCATGTTGTCAAGCCTTCTGCAAATTTCACCGTCTATACCAATTCCAACTCCATTTAGAAAGAAAAAAGTTTCTTCGCCAATTTTGGCCTGGCCAAAATATTTTAAATTAGTTTTAAAGTTAACAGAATCTGATTTATCTTTAAAACCTCGCAAAAAATCGTTACCAGTTCCACCACGTGCCACCAAAACAGATGCTTTTACTTGGCTAAGGTTAACTGAGTTTAAAATTTTATTTAAAGTGCCATCACCACCAAATATTAAAATTATGTCTCTTTTGGAAAAAGACTTAAAATACTTCTCTATATCCTCAAGAGCTAGTATTGAATTTAAAGTAGCGTTTTCTTGATTTTCTAAGTAAAATTTATGGGCTTTTTTGTAGTTTTTAGAAAGCGGATTGTAAATAATTCTATACATTCAGCAAATTAAATGGCAAACGCACTAAACTGTTTTTTACCGCGCTTAACTATAAAGTATTTTTCAAATGCTGGCTTTAAATCAATTAGTATTTGTTCATCATTAGAAATTTTTACGCCGTTTATATAAATTGAACCCGCCTGTATAAATTCGCGTGCTTCGCGTTTTGATTTAGCCAAATTAAGTGAAACCAAAATATCGGTTAATTTAGATTCAGACGAAAAGTTTTGTTTACCAAAAGCAAAGTGAAGCATTTTAAACTCATCTTCACCAAGTTCCATGATATTACCTTTAAACAAAGAATCGGTAATTTTTTTAGCAGATTCAAGCGCAGCTTTGCCGTGGACAAACTCACAAACAAATTCAGCCAAGCGAGTTTGTGCAAGACGTTTTTCCGGTTCTTTTAAAACTGACTTCTCAAGTTCTTCAATTTCTTTAACAGAAAGTAAAGTAAGCAGTTTCAAATACTCAACGATCATTTTATCGTCAACATTTAAGAAATACTGATACAAGGTGTACGGAGAGGTTAGGTTTTCGTCTAACCAAAGCGCACCACTTTCTGATTTTCCAAATTTAGTGCCGTCTGCTTTTAAAAGTAGCGGTGAAGAAAGGCCGAGTGCATCGTTTTCGCCTTCTAATTTGCGAATTAGTTCAAGACCTGCGGTAATATTTCCCCATTGTTCAGAGCCACCAAACTGAATTTTACAGCCATAATTTTTATATAGGTGGTAAAAATCAATAGACTGCAGTAGTAAGTAAGAAAACTCAGTGTACGAAATTCCGGTTTCCAGACGTCTTTTAATAACGTCTTTTTCAAGCATATAGTTAATTCCGAAGTTTTTGCCAAAATCTCTTAAAAACTCAATAATGGAAAGTTTTGAAAGCCAAGTTGAGTTATTTACAAAAATTACTTTATCTGATTTTAAAATTCTTTTAACTTGTTTTTCAATTGCATCAACATTCTTTTTAACCACGTCATTTGAAAGAATATGGCGTTCACCGTTGGGTTTAGGGTCGCCAATTGCACCAGTAGTTCCCCCAATTAAGCAAATTGGAATCAGTCCCCTTTCTTCAAGAAGTTTAATTCTAACAATTTGAACTAAATGCCCACAGGTAAGAGAACTGCCTGTTGGGTCAAAACCTATGTAGAATTTAGTGCCTGGCACTAAGTGTTTTTCGGCAAGTTCTGTTGATGAACAGTCTTTGACCATTCCACGCCATTTAAGTTCTTCAAATAAATTCATATTGTTTACCTGCTGCTTTCTCTTTCGATTAGTTCGTAGTCTACGAAAGTTTGAGTCTTATCTATTTTAACATTTTCAATCAATTGAGTTAAATAAATTAAAGCCTGTTCGCCAAGGCGATAGTTAGAATATGAAATTGACGTTAGTTGTGGGGCGAATAACTTACAAAAATTAGTGTTTTGCATGCAAACTACCTTGTAGTCTTTCCCGCATTCTAGGTTCTTTTGTCTAAGTAAGTTAATCGCTTTTAGGGCAGCGATATCACGGGTTGCTACAATCGCTTGAATTTTATTTTCAGAAAAATAAGTTAAAAACTCATTTTCTTCAATTTCTTCGGGGTCCATTCTAAAAATATAGGGAGAAAGGCCGGAGTTTGAAATAGTTTCAAGATAGCCGTTTTCTTTTTCAAGATTAGAAAAATAAGTGATCTTTGAAGTCAAAAATAAAATATTTTTAGTATTTTTTTCAATTAAATGTTTGGTTGCTGTTTCAACTGCTTTTTTAAAATCAAGTGCAGTAAAGGTAATGCCAGGTAGTTTTACCGCTGTATTGATAAAAGTAAACGGAAAGTTTATTGCCAAAAGAGGTTTCGTGAAAGCCTGAATTTGTTCGTTGGTGATGTGTTCATCTAAAAAGATAATTCCATCTATTTTTTCGGCTAAAACCGATAAAATAAACGCTTCGTAGTTGGTTTTTGATTTGTATGAAAAAATGCGGATTGTGTATTTTTCGTTAGCAGCGGCGTCTAAAATTCCGGAAATTAACCTAGAAATTGAAGGTCTTGAAACTTCAGATAGAATTAGCGCGATATTCCTTGAGTTTTGAGATGCCAAAGACGCTGCTACTTTGTTTGGAAAATATTGCAGTTCTTTAATGATTTTCCAAACTTTGGCGTGAGTTTTAGGGCTTACCTTGTCAGATTTCGCGAGAACTCTGGAAACCGTGGCAATCGAAACATTGGCTTTTTTTGCAATATCGTAAATTGTGTATTTTTTTGGCATAAGTAATTCCTTTGTGCGAATAATTTATTGATTATATTAAAGTATAACCCGATGCTAGGCATCGGGTTATTTTATGAAAACAAATTTTAATTAGCAGTAGACTTTTATTTCTTGAAGTGCAAAGCGGTGGTGTGAGTTGTCTTTAGGTGCGTTTGCGGCTGAAAGTCTTAAACGAAGAGCATCCGCTGATTTGTCAATATCAACTGAACAAAGTTTGTCATCAAATTCATTGATATCAGTAATTTCTTTTGCAGTTTTCCATTCGCCATTGACTCTATATTGAATTTCTAATTTTTCAAATTTATTGATACCTGATTTATTAGTCCATTTGCTCATTAAAAACTCAATTTTTGATTTAGCGGCTGTTTTACCCAATTCCATTGCAATATAGCTAAATTTAGCAGGATCATTTTTATTTATTGTAAAACCTACTTTGTCTCCTGATTTATTAACACCTTTAACTTTTAGTGTATCGTTTGAACCTGATACCTGGTTTGAAACAGATTGGTCTTTTGCTGCGTATCCACCTTTAGCATTTGTGAATCCTTTAGTAAAGTCGTAATGTTTAGTAAGTTTCATAGTGCCCGGTTCTTCCACTTTAGTACCTTCAGTGATTAGTGGAAGCAGTTCAGCAACTAATCTTTGTAGTTCATCTAACTGAACAGACTCTGCTTTAGTATAGCCTTCATCCCATTTTTCTGTTTTAACTTTTTTAACAGCGTTGTAGTTGGTATTAAACTGTTCTCTTTTATCTGAATCTGCTTTAACATATTTGCCAGAAACTTGATCTGGTTCTTTGTTTTCAAAAGGCAGGTTTTTAAGTTTTTCAGCGTCAGCAATAACTTGTGCAGCATTATCTTTTAAAGAAATTTGTTCACCTGTTTTAATTAGTTTTTCGTATTTTTCAACCAAGTTTTTAAATTTATTAAACTCTTCTTGTAAAGCAGCTGGAGCCATGTCAAACTCTTTGGCATCAAACTTCTCTCTAATAGTTTCAATTTGATTTTCAAAATCACCTTTCTTTTTGCTGCTCTCTTGAACATATTTAGTATCTTTTTTAACTTGTTCAGGTTTTTTTGAGTCCCATCTAAGGTCTTTGATTTCACCTGCTTTTTTTAGTGTTGCTTCAACATCTTGAGAAATATTTTTACCGTCTTGCAGTGGTTTTGTTCCTTCTTTAACTAAGGCAAATAGTTCTTTGTAAAGTTTTTTAATTTCTGTGAATTTAGTATTTTCATCGCCTTTAAGAACTTTGTTAAATTGATATTTAGCAACTGTTTTGGCAAGTGTGTCTAGTTGAGTTTTCTTTTCTTCGCTTGCGTTTACATATTTAGTACCAAGATCAAACTCACTTGGTTCTTTTTCAGACCAAATTGGAGTAGCAAGTAAATGTTTAACACCAGTTAATAATTTTTGTGCATCGCTTTCGCTAATATAGCCCGGTGCTTTCATACCAGTTTTGATATTTTGGCTAAGTCTTTCAACTTGACCTTTAAGGGTTTTATATTCGCCTAATTCTTTTTTAGAAAGGTTTTGAGAGTCTGCTTCTTTTAAAGCGTTTAATCTTGCAACAAAATTATCTTTATTAGTGCGTGTTTTGATGTATTTTTTGTCTTTTTCAACCTTTTCAGGTTCTTCGTTGGTGAAATCAAGTTCAGCTAGTTTTTCAGCATCTGCAATAACTTTGTCAAACTCAGCCTTATCTACTTTATTTCCGTCTGGAGTTGGGCTAGGTTGTGGTTGTGCGGCTTTTCCAAGCACTTTAATGTTAAAAGTTTTTGTAAGATCACCGATTTTCGCAGTGATTTTAACGTCAACGTCTGCGTCTTGTTGAGCAACTACAGCAGTGCCGTTGCTGATTTGTACAGCCTTTTCGTTTGAAGACTGCCATTCAATTTTAAAGTTGTCAATTTTGGTTGGAACTTTAAAATCAGATTTTACTGTGTCTTTAGTTTCACCTTGTGCAAATTGTAATTCTACTTTTGCGATACTTTTGGCAGGATCTGCTTTTTTACAAGCAAATGCGAAACCAAAAATTAAAGTGGCTAAGATGAAAAAGAAACTAGTTTTTAGGACTTTCATAAATACGCTCCTTGAAGACCAAAGGTCTTTAAATACAAAATAAGTATAGCAAAAAATAACTAAAATGTAAACGCTTACATTTGAGTAAAATAAAAATGGGCCAATGCTGGCCCATTTGTTTGTTTTTACTGAAAAATTCCGAAACTTCTAGTTGGTGTGAATCTTAATTGACCTTTTACTCTTACTAAAAATAGTCCTTCAAAGGTTTTGTTGATGCCTTCTTTACCTTTAAGTTCTTGAAGTGCTTTAAGAATTGGTTTCTTTGTTGATTCATCTTCTGATCTTCCGTCGTATTTGATTTCATAATCAGTATCAGCGATTGAAACCCTAACTGTTATATAGGCGTATTGTTTGCCTTTGTTTGTTCTTCTTGTTTCCTCTTTATATTCTTTGATTTCAGCTGTAAACTTAACAATTTTGTTTTCGTGTGTTTCAACTTGACTTGCTGGACGGTCAGAAATATCTACAACAGAGAAAGTATCGTCTAATTTAGTAAATACAGGTTTAGGGGTTTTTGCAATTTCCTTGCCATATTGACTTTCGTTTACTGTTGCTTTCATACTTACTTTATCACCAGATAAAATACCCTTTGGTGCATTGATAAAAGTTAAGTTTAAAGCACTTCCTTCGCCGTCAATGATTTTGTTATAACCACCAACGTTAACGTAATAACCTTCAACGTGGATTTTTGTACCTTTTGGTTGAGCAGCTGCTTCTTTGATGCTCATTTTTTTAAATTCATCTTGCGGTGTTGGTGCTGGTTGTGGGGCAGGCGCAGGGTCTGGACCAGGATTTGGTTTTGGCGTAGTTTTGCACGCAAACATAAATCCGGCTGATAACACTAATACAAATGCTAAAGTGATTTTTTTAAAAATTCCCATTTTATCTCCTTTTTTTAAAAAACTTCAAATATAGTATAGACCATCAGTTTCAAAAATTCAATTGATATCTACATAAAATGTAAGCGTTTTCATTTTAAGATTTTCAATCAGAGACTCGCTTTTTAGTAAAGAAAAGTCTTTGTGGGGTTCTAGTCTAAGTTCTGCGTATATTTGTTCTTTGTATTCAAACTTAGAATTGATTGGTTTTATAAAAGAAACGATAGCAAGAACTTTATCTTTCGCTTCATAGCTGAAGTTAAAAGTAAGTAAAGTTTGTGTTTCTGCTTTTACTTTTTTAATTTGTTTTATTGCAGAAACAGTAAGGTTTTTATAGGTTCTTACCAAAGTAGTCAAACCTAATTTAACGCCACCAAAATAACGAATAATAATAATTGCAAAATTAGTTATCTCAAGTTCTTTAATAACTGAATAAATTTGAAATCCAGCGCTGCCAGACGGCTCTCCGTCGTCGCTAAACTTCAAATTTTCGTTTATTTTATATGCGTGTACATAATGAGTAGCGCCAGGATATTTTTGTTTAATTTCTATTAACTTAGCAGTAAATTCAAAGGTGCTTTGAACTTTGATTGCCAAAGTAATAAAAATTGATTTTTTTATTTCGGTTTCAATTTTTAAATCACTTTTTAATAAATACACGCATATCTCCGTATTGTGCTGTGGTAAAATTAGTTAATAGAGGTTTAAATATGAAAGTAAAACTATTTTCACTAACTGCTCTTTATTTATATCTTACAACAGTAATTGCAGCCAGCGCAAGCGCAGTGTTGCTAACTGCTTTTAACTTAATTAAAGCAAACGCCCATGACCTAAAACCAGAAGTTCAGTCTTCTTTTCAACTTTCTTTAGTGTTAACTACTGGAATTATTATGTTGATTGTTACTTTAGTTGCTTGTTTTGCATTTTTGATTTTCTACATAATTATTTATATTAAAAACAACCAAATAGCAAAAAAAGTAGATTATGTATTTTTCTTACTAGGTTTCTTTATTCACATATTTGCAATTGTTTTTATAGTTAAAGTAGGACTACTTGAAAACAAATGTCTTTGTAAGAAAAAATGCAATGCAGAAAGTAAACAAGATTAGTTTTAAAAAACAAATTGACTTAAAAAACCCCATAATTATGGGGGCTTTTTATATTTTAAATGAACTTGAAAACAAAGGATACTCAGCCTATATAGTGGGCGGGTTTGTTCGTGATTTGGTTTGTGGTAGCGTAAACTTAAGTTCAGATATAGACATTACAACCAGCGCGGAACCCGACGAAATAAAGTCAGTTTTTAAACACACTTTTGATAAAGGTATCAAATACGGCACAGTTGGGGTTTTGGTAAGCAACACAGCCTACGACGTAACTACTTTTAGAGAAGAGCAAAACTATCTTGACAACAGGCACCCTGAAAGCGTTCTTTTTACAAAAATCCTTGAAAAAGACCTAATCAGGCGGGACTTTACTATTAACGCATTAGTTTTAGATAAAGACTTTTATGTGCATGACTATGTTGGCGGGCTAATTGACATTCAGAATAAGCAAATTAAGACAATCGGTCTTTCAGAAAAACGTTTTAAAGAAGACGCGCTTAGGTTAATTCGTCTAATTTATTTTCAAACTAAATTAGGTTTTTCAATTGAAAACAACACCAAAAACACTTTAAATAAACTATCTGATTTAGTTAAAGAAATTCACCCTGAACGCATAACAAGCGAGTTTACTAAGGTTTTTTCAAACCGTTTTTTTAAAGACTTTATCAATAATTTACTTGAAACTAAGATGTTTGATATAATTATTAAGCGTAGGTTTACAAATAATCTGCTAAATGGTTTTACTACTTGTTTAAATATAGATGAGATGCTTGCTTTTCTTTATTTTCAAGATGCTGCTTTAAATGAGTGTTTTATCTACACCAACAAAACTAAAAACTTAATTAAACACACAAAAAAGATTGTTGATAATAGTTATCTTTGTTCAGATAAGCGTGTAAACCTAATTCGCTTTCAAACAGAAACTATCGTCTTTGCTTTAAAAATTGCTAAATATTTTTACAACGAAAACTACGATTTAAATGAAGTGCTTGCAGATCTTAAAAGATACAAAAAAGCCGAAAAATATGTGCGAAGTAAAAATATTGACTACAACAAATACTTTCAAAATAAATCAAAGGCTGAATATGGTGAACTTATTTTAATGTTAATTAAAAAAGTGGCCGACGAAGGATATTCGCTGAATGAAATTAATTAAAAAAACAAATCTAAGAATTAAAAATTTTGGTTTTTTTGCTTTCTTAAAAAGACACATAATAAAGTTGCTTTTCTATATTTTAGTTGTAGCAAATAATAATTATAATTATTAAAATAATCGCTATCTTTTAAAAGTTGAAATAGACCAGGGAACTCAACAAACGGATTTGTGTTACCTTGATATTTCAAAATTATTTTATTTCGTCTTTTTTCAAATTCAGAAATGGGGTTTTCAGAACCCCATTTTTTAATTTCTGAAAGTGAGCCCATCACAGTACTAATCCTTGAGTGCGCTAAGTTGCTTGCGTCAATTAGTTTTAAATTAGGATAAATTAAGGCCATGTAAAAAAGAATTCTGGCGACTTCTCCGCTTGAATACTTAGAAGGATAAAATAGTTTGTCTTTGAGTAAATATCTTTGGGTGTTTTGATTTTCGTGCTCTGTAAAAAAATAGTTTGATCTGAATTGATTGACTTTAGCAGTGGATAGTCTTAAGTTATGTAAATCTGTTCTAATGTCGCGATCGCTTTGTTGAACCCTTTTCAGGCCTAACCTAGAGTTTGGCCAAACGTGTTCTTTATTGAGTTCTTTGCCATCCCAAACTGTGGGATACAGTTTGTTGTCATAAATTGTAGTAATTTGGGTAAGGTCATCAGTAGACTTATCTGAGTAAATTAAAACACCTTGACATTGACTGTAGGAAAGATAGGTTTTGGGGGCGAAATTTTCTTTTAGTGAAGCGATTAAAGCAGATATCTCTGCTTTGTTTTTTGGGTTGATTTTCTCAATTTCTATATTATTGTTTGTGTTTGTCTCTGCACAAACATGCGGTAAATAAAGAAAAGATGTGTATTTTTGTTGGTTGATAGAAATTGATTTAGTTTTAATAAAAATTAGTTCGCCGACATAGTATTGCTGTTTTTGTGGGAAAATCTCAAGGTTCTCAAAATTTTTAAATTCGGCAGGAACTCTTCCTAAATATGTTGACTTTGCAAACTCAGCAATTATTTTTTCAATTTCTGTGGCGTAGGTTTTTTCGTCAATTTTGCTTTGTTCAAAGATATCTAGTTTATCTAAAAAGTTTGCAGTAAAATCATAATATTGAAGATGTCTAATAGTTTGGACTATTTTTGTTTTTTCGCCTAATAATGTGTTTTTATATCCTTTTAATTCAATATAAAATTCTTTTTTATGGCTTTCAATTTCCGCAGTTAAGGTAAGTTTCGTATCTAAAAAAGGTTGAGTAATTTGACCTGTTTTTAAATCAATTAAGTGACTATCAGCGCCCCAATTAACTGTTTTTTTAAGATAGATTTTAGGCAGATAAACTTTGGTTAAAATTTCATTTTCATAACTTTGTTCAATTGAAAGTCCTGTAGTTGGATTGTTTTTTTCGCCCATATTTTTGAGCAATAAAAAAACAACAACCAAAGAGATTGCTAAAAACAAAAGCGTAGCCTCGGCTACATTGAAAAATTGACTTCTTCTCCTTTTGTCAACAATTTCAATGGTGTTGTTCATTTAAAAATTATTTAACTTGTTTTAGTAGTTTAAATTCTTAGAAGTTCTTGGGAAAGGAACAGCGTCCCGAATATTTTCAATACCCGTGATAAACATCACTAGTCTTTCAAAGCCAAGTCCAAAACCAGCAGATTGAGTGCCACCGTGTCTCCTTAAGTCTAGGTACCACTTAAGCGGTTCAATGTCCATCTTCAGTTCTTGCATGCGAGCATGCAACTTATTGTAGTCATCTTCTCGCTGAGATCCACCAATTAACTCACCAGACTTAGCGACAAGTAAGTCACATGCTGCCACAGTTTTGTTATCAGGATTTTGCTTCATGTAAAAGGCTTTAATTTCTTTTGGCCAGTTATAGATAAAAACCGGTGACTTGAAGTAAACATCTGTTAAATATTTTTCGTGTTCAGTAAAAATATCTTGACCTTGCTTTGGTTCATTTTCAAATTTAACCTTGGCAGACTTTAAGATTTTAATCGCCTCTTCGTGAGTAACTCTGGCAAAGGGCTTATCTTTAACTTCCGTTAACCTAGAAATTAAACCAGGTTCAACAAATTTATCAAAAAATTCCAATTCTGGTCTTAACTTCAAAAAAGCATCGTTGACTAAATACTTAACCATTTCTTCGGCTAATGCCATGTCTGCCGCTAAATCAAAAAAAGTAACTTCAGGCTCTACCATCCAAAACTCAGCAGCGTGTTTAGGGGTGTTTGACTTTTCGGCTCTAAAAGTTGGGCCAAAAGTATAAACTCGTTGAAAGGCTTGTGCAAAAGCCTCTGCATGCAGTTGTCCGGTTACAGTTAAATTAGCCTTCTTTTCAAAGAAATCTTTTTTATAATCAGTTTGACCTGCTTTAAGCGTAGATACTGTAAACATCTCGCCCGCGCCTTCTCCATCGTTTGAAGTAATTATTGGTGAGTTTAGGTAAGTAAAACCTTTGTCTTGAAAGAAAGTGTGAATAGAGTGTGCAAGTACTGAGCGAACTCTGAAAACTGCGTTAAATAAATTTGTGCGGGGTCTTAGTTCAAGATGTTCTCGCAAAAACTCACGAGTATGTCTTTTGGGTTGAATTGGGTAGTCAGGCTCTGTGTTTTTAATAATCTTGATTTCAGTTGCTTTAATTTCAAAACTTTGTGCACGCTCTGGCGTTAAAACTAAAGTACCCAAAACAGATATTGAAGCGCCTGTATTTAACTTAGTAATTTCAGAGAAATTATTTAAACTAGCCTCGTAAATTATTTGGATGTTTTCAAGTCTCAAGCCATCGTTTAAAGCAATAAAACCAAACTCTTTTTGGTCACGATTGGTTTTAATCCAGCCATTGATAGAAACAACTTTGCCTGAAAATTTAGCAAAGTCTTTGACTAAAATTAGTGAATCTACTTGCATGTTTTCTCCTTTTTAGTTAAGTTAACTATAATATAATTGTTTGTTTTTGAAATAACTACTTAAAAACTCTACTCTTCTTCAACAGCAGATTTTTTGCTGTCAACGAAAGAAATTGTCAAAATTCGGTCTTTGCCTTCGCCAGACGATTGAGTTTTAACTTTTTTCCAATCGCTTAGTTTTTCATGAATAACGTGGCGTTCATATGAGTTTAAGTTTTTAAGTTCAGCAGGCTGTTTAGTAGCAATTACTTTTTTGGCTTCTTTAGTTGCCAAAATTTCTAAAATTGTTTTTCTTTTAGCAAGATAACCAGAAATATCTAGAACAACTTCGGTTTGTTCTTCGCAAAACTGTTTTGTTGCAATTCTGGTTAGCACAGACAAGGCGTGTAAAGTATTTCCACGATTGCCAATTAAAAAAGCGTTTTCAGAAGTCTCTAGATTAAAAACCAGTAATTTACCTTGTTCTAGAGTTCTAAACTCAATTTGCAGATCGATTTCAAGTGCTTTAAAGATATTTTCCAAATACTCTTTGGCAATTAAAGCAGGAGATTGTTTTACAAAAACATTGTAAGTACCCGGAAGCGTTGGGATTGCTTTTAATTGAGTTGGACTGCACGCGAGTTCCTTGGCTGCAATTAAAACAGCGGCTTCAGGAGATTGTGCTTGAATGTTGTCTAATTCTTTAATATTCATAATTATAATAACTCCTCGTTTTGGGGTTTATTTTCTTTTTTAATAGAAATAATTTTATAAAATGCGGTTTGACCGATTGAAAATAAGTTACCAATTATCCAATAAAAGGCAAGACCACGGTCGTTTATTGACCACCAAGTCATCACACCGGCCATAATAATTCCAAAAATCAACATCATGCGTTGGTTGCGTTTTGGGTCTTTTTTAGGATCAATTACCACAGTTCTTGCGTCTTTTTCACGCATTTTTGCGGTCTTGTAAGAACTGATTAACTGAATTAAAACCATTGTGCAGAAAACCACGAAAGCCAGCAAGTAGTTACTAAAGTCTTTTCCAGCCCCAAGATTTAGTCCCATAAATGATTTGTCCCAAACTTGGTATGCGTAGTAGCCGCCTTCCACTGTTACTCGGTTAATTGTATTGTAGACCCCGATGAAAATCGGCATTTGAAGGAAAGGAATTAAGAAAGACGAAAACCCTACTTTGTGTTTACGATAAATTCGCATCGTCTCCATTTGCTTTTGTTGAATTGATGCTTTGTCTGTTTTGCCTTGGTATTTACGTTCCAGTTTATTTAAGTCAGGCGTCATTTTCTGCATTCTAGCAGACATGACGTTAGTGCGAGCGTAAATCGGCCAGGCAAGGATACGCACAATGATAGTTGTAAAAATAATTCCAACTGCAAACTTACCAGCAATAGAGGTATTGGCAAGCAGCCAGCCCATCCAGGCAGTGGTGATGTAGTCAAACCAACCAAATGTTTGTTTGTGCAAAGGATATTGTCCGCCTGCAACAAATATATCTACATTTAGGTTAAAGTCAGGAAAACTTGCGTTAAACTGTGTGTTTTCGCTAAGTGCTGCTTTGAAGTTAATTTGGTAGTTGTAAGTAATTACTTCTTTGTCTTTGTTTTTAACTAAGTATCTAGCCTGTTCAAAATTACTGTCAATTACTTTTTTATCAATTAAGTCTTTAGTTTTAATTTTTTTGTCGTGGCCTTCTTCTAAGTTAAGTAAACTAGCACTATAAAGATTTTTGTCAATTAACTCAGGCTCAGGCGCATTTTCTAAATTAAAACGGTATAAATTGCCAAATTTAACTAAATCAGTAAAGTGTACGCGCTCGCCCATTCGTCTAAAGAAAGGAAAAGGAGCAAGTACGGGATTTTT
>CAUSQP010000002.1:0-19267 GCA_963534175.1 uncultured Acholeplasmataceae bacterium | reverse complement strand
AATTAGAAAATTATTTGTAATTAAATTACTTCCATTATATTCAATTTTAAACTGAGCAAGATCATCTTTTCTTTGCTTGTTATTAACAATAAATTTTTCTTTATCTAAAAAAATTATCTCAGCATTTTGACCGAAATTAAAAACAGTGGTTTCACTTTCTTCAAAAAAACCTAAATATAAATTGAGACTGTCAATCTCGTTTCTATTGACTAAATTTAGTAAATCAGTGCTTAGTTTCTCTTTTTCTTCTTCGGATAATTTCTTATCCGCAAAGTAGGTTTTAATCTTAGTTTCTGCTAGTTTCAATTCATAGTCTGTGTAAAAAAGTTCCAATGCTGGAAATAAAATAACTTCATTAACTTGGTCTTTTGATCGTTGTGTGTCTATGCTAAAAGTTTTAATTGTTTCAATTGTGTCATCTTCAAAATTTATTCTAATAGGGTCTGGAAAACCAAGCGGATAGATATCAAAAATATCTCCTCTAACTGAATAAGTTTCGGCTACGGACAAAGTATAATGTTTTTTATAGCCAAAAGTTATCAATTTTTTTGCTAACTCTTCAGGAGTCAATACCACGCCAGGTTTTAAAATGATTTGATTTTTTAAATATTTTTCTAAACTAAAGAGTCTCTTAGTTAAAGCCAAGTCGTTAGTGACAACGATTTTTCTGAAGTCTTTGATAAGTGCTTGAATTGTATTAACTCTTTGACTTAAAAAATCTTTAGAAGAAAAAGCCATAATTTGAGTAATTAGTTCATCAACTGGAAAAAACAAAACTCGCTCTTGGTCAAAAATATTGGAAATATAGTCATAGTAAAGTTGGGCCTGGTGTAAATTAGGCAGCACCAAAAACACAGTCCCGTTATTATCTAAATAAGTTTTTACAGTAAAAAACGCATTATAAGAAATGCACTCAGAAACGGAGTGAGCAGCACCTTTATATGCGTTTTTTAAAAAATCAAGAAGTTTTAAATCAAGCATTTTGATTGTATTTAGAAGTTATTTTATGAAAATCTATTCCTTCAATGAAAGCAAAAACAGCATCAATTACTTTCGGATAAATTTCGTTTAACAAGATTTTTTGCTCGGTTTGGGAAAATCTGCCAAGTACATAGTCCTTTAAATCAACATCTGGATTTGGTTGGCCACAACCTATTTTAACTCGTTTATACTGGTTAGTTCCAAGAACTGCTTCAATACTTTTAAGACCGTTGTGTCCACCTGAAGAACCCGCTTCTCTAATTCTAATTGAACCAAGTGGTAGGTTGATGTCATCTACTAAGACTAAAATGTCTTTTAGTTCAATCTTAAAGTAGTTTTTAACCTTAATTAGTGAGTTTCCAGATAAATTCATGTAGGTGGTTGGTTTAATAAAAAATATGTTTTCACCGTTAACCTTTTCTTTTAACTCAAAACATTCTAATTTTGAATTAAAAGAAAAAGACTTGCCGACTTTATTTTCAATTAAATCAAGAATTTGAAATCCGATGTTGTGCCTTGTGTGTTGGTATTCACTACCTGGATTTCCAAGTCCAACAATTAGTTTCATCTACTCTTCAATTTTTTGAAACACAGGGGTTACAGAAACATCGTTAATGATGTTTAAAATAGCCTTGCCAAGCATCTTGCTCATGGTTAACTGAACAATTTTTGCAGATTTTTTCGCATCATCTTGCAACGGAATAGTATCTGAGACTATTACTTCTTTTAAACAAGAGTTATTAATTTTTTCAATAGCACTTCCAGAAAAAATAGGGTGGGTTGCAATTGCATAAACTTCTTTAGCACCCGCTTTATGTAGGGCCTCTGCGCCTGCTACTAAGGTGCCAGCGGTGTCTATGATGTCGTCAAGCAAAATACAAGTTTTTCCTTTAACATCTCCGATGATATTTAAAATTTCGGCAACATTTGCGCGTGGTCTGCGTTTATCAATGATTGCTATTGGTGTCTCGTTTTTTAATAACTTAGAGAAATTGCGAGCACGAGCAGCGCCACCATGGTCAGGTGAAACTACAACAACATCCTTTAATTTCTTTTTGTCCATATGTGCTGCAAAAACAGCAGCAGCAGAAAAGTTGTCAATCGGAATGTCAAAAAAACCCTGAATTTGAGCAACGTGTAAGTCAATGCAAATCAATCTATCAATTCCTGATTTTTCTAGCAAGTTAGCAACTAACTTAGCAGTGATTGGTAGTCTAGACTGATCTTTTCTATCTTGACGGCAATAGCCATAGTACGGCATGATTACCGAAATTGGACCAACTGATGCTCTTTTCAGCGAGTCTACAAAAATAAATAATTCCATTAAGTTTTCGTTAACAGGACGACAAGTTGGTTGAATGATAAAAGTATGACAAGCACGCACACTTTCATCGGCAGACAAACAAACTTCTCCGTCTTGAAATTTTAAAGTGTTAACTTTAGAAAGTGGAATATTAGTGTATTCAGAAATTTTGTCTGCCAAATCTGGGTTTGCAGAAAGAGTAAATAATTTAATTTTTTTACCGTTAATAATTGTTTCCATAAAGACCTTCTTTTAAAAAAATAAAAGTAGGTAAACCCTACTTTTATTTTTAAATATATAATTTATTTATTTTGCTTCAACTTGAGCGCGGTATTCTTTTAACACAGCCTCAGTCAATTCAGCTCTAAATTCGCTTACAATAGGGTGTGCAATATCTCTGTTTTCACCAGTGTTAGTTTTGCGAGAAGGCATTGCGATGAACAAACCTTGTTCACCTTCAAGAACTTTAACACCGTGAACAACGAATACATCGTCAAACACAACTGAAGCAACTGCAAGAAGTTTTTGTGAATCTTCAAGAAGTTTAACTTGAACTTTAGTGATTTTCATACTTATTTATTATCTAGAAGCAATTTAAGAAGTATTTAGCGTTTGCTCCAGATCCCTTTCCAATATTTACTAAATACGTAAATATTATATAATATTGTTTTTAAAAAATAAAGTTAATAAACTTAAAATAAGCACTTTAAACGGCTTAATTTGAACCTCTAAAAGAAATCCAGAGTCTATCTATTTCTTTTTTCATGTTGTCTTCGTGCAAAAAAAGTTCGTCTCTATCGCCTTTTTTGACAGTAAGTATTTCAAAAATATTTTCGTGTCTAGGTTTAATCTTAATATGGGTAATGTCACCGGTTTCAAAAAACTTATCTATTTGTTCGCCTAGCAAAGCGATATTCAAGTTTTTATCGCTACGGTCAAAAGTATCTAACAACTGTTCTTTGTGCACTGCTTTAAGTGGCGAGATATAGCCGATTTCGTCAGCATTATCTTTAGCGTTTTCAAAGTCTAAAATAAAGTTTATAAAGTCGTAGGCGTTTTCCAGATTAGCAGTTTTTGGAATTTGCAATCCGTCTATAAAGAAGTTTGTCCCTTCTTTTGGTTTGCTGAATTTCAAACTATCGTTAACTTCTCCGTTTTGACCTTTAATAATATTTAAAGCGTCTCCAGAATATGCGTTAACTAAGTCAAAAGTGCCATCCGCCATTGCATCAAATATTTCGTCTGTAATAAAACGCATCTCGGGATTGTTTTGTAGCGATGCTTTTAAAAAACCCATAGCGTTGTCAATTGCAGGTTGATTAGTTTTTTTGTTTTTATCAGTATCAAGTAGTGGGTTCATAGTATAACCAAGATGTTTAAGAGCTACCATAAAACCATCTCTTGAACTGTCGTACATTGCCATTTTTGGATACTTTTCTTTTGTTTGGAAAATCCCCCAGCCAAGCGATTCTACATCTTTTTTTAACTCTTCGGCCTGCTCAGATTTAGAATTGTAAAACAGCCCTACATAACCCCAAAAATAAGGAATTGAGTAGTCAAGGAAATCAAATTCAGGGTCAGTGCTGATTTGCTTGTTGTAGTCTTTGATTAACTGATATACTTGTGGTGAAAAAATTTCTTCTTTTTTGTATTTAATTCTAGACCAATCAATTTTTTGAATAAAACCTTTTTGCAACATCTGAACGGCGGCGTAGTCAGAAAGCACAGATATATCAAACTTATCTTCATTAGAAATTTTTTGTACAGCAACTTCGTTGCTTGTAAAGTTAGAAAAAGCCAAACCTTTTTTGTTTTGACGAGCAAAACGCGGCACTAACTCTTCATCTGCGAAAAACTCGTTTGGAATTAGCAATTTAACTTTTTTGCGGTTAACGGCAAAATTGTAAATAACAAAAAAGAAAAATAAAAACATGAGAGCAAATGAGATTGAGTATTTAACTAACTTAGTTTTAAACATTGACGGCCATTTCCTTTTTTTCTTTTCTGACTTTAATCAAAGCAGTTGCGTAATCATAGACAACTTTTACCATAATGACCAAAATAATTAAAGTAGAAAGGGCGTTGATAGAAGGGTTTAGTCCTCTTTTTAAGGTATATAGATATATTGAAATATTTTGAATATTAGAACTTCCTGAAACAAAGTAAGAAATAATAAAGTCATCAAAAGACATTGTAAAGGCAATTACTGCACCCGCTTGTATTCCTTCTTTAATTTGTGGTACTAATATTTTAAAAATTGCCTTAAAATATCCGCATCCCAAATCGTAAGCAGCATCCAAAATGTTTTTATCTAAAGTAAGTATTTTTGGGTAAACCGCAGCTAAAACAAAAGGAACTGAAAAAGCAATATGTGAAAGCAAAATAGAAAAGAAGCCAAGCGGTATTTTAAATGCTGTAAAAAAGAAAAACAAGGAAAGCCCGAAAATGATGTCTGGCGATATAATTGGAATGTTGTTGAAGAAAAAAATAGTATCTTTGCGTTTCTTTGAGAAGTTCGCAATAGAAATTGCGGCGAGTGTACCAATAATTGTTGAAATGATTGTAGAAATTACTGCAATAATTATGGTGTAAATTACCGCTTGCGTTAAATTAGGACGCAAAAATAACTCTTCATACCACTTAAAAGAAAAACCTGACAGTTCTTTTAAGGATTTCTTTGAGTTAAATGAAAAGATAATTACAAAAACTACTGGGATATAAATCAAAATTATTGCCAGTGTGACAAATGCTTTTCTAAATATTAGGCTCTTATTGTCTTTCATTCCACTTATACCTAATTTTGTCTGCTAACTTAATTAGCAGTAGTATCACAATCATAATTAAAGAAAATACAATCGCGATCGCTGAACCGAAGCCGAAACGACCAGATTGAGTGATGTGTTGTTCAATAAAATTACCAATTAAATAACGGCCATTGCCTAAATACTTAGGAATAACTACGCTGGTAGCCGCAGGCAAGAATACAAGTAAAATTCCTGAAAACACACCTGGCAGACTAAGCGGAAGTACAACAGATTTAAAAGTTTTGAAATTATTTGCGCCAAGATCTGCTGCCGCTTCTTTTAAAGAATTGTCCATTTTGGAAAGTATCGCATAAATCGGTAAAACCATAAACGGTAGAAAGGAATAGACAAGACCTAAAATTATTGCGGTGTTAGTTCCTAAAATATTAAATGGTAGGATTTCTAAAACTTGCTTAATTGAAAGTACTTTAATTAACATGTTTATCCACATTGGCGCGGTAATTAAACTCAAACACAGAACTTGTGCTCGCTTTTTTAAAAAAGTGATTGAGTAGGCTAAAGGATAGCCAATTATTAAACAAACAAGTGTGGCAATTGCTGATAACTTTATTGATGTGTACATCAATTTAGATGCAGTTTTGTCGGTAAATATATTTGAATAGTTTTCAAAAGTGAACTTAATTCGCTCAGTAGTTGTGTTGTCTTTAAAAGAGTAGACTACCATTAAAATAAACGGAATTACAATTAAAAAAGCAATTAAAATTAAGTATGGCAAAAATAAAGAAAAGTTAAAAACTCGTTTTGAGTCTAAAATTTTTCTATTCATTTTCTTTTTCCATCACGTGGATGTCTTCAGGATTGAAGTTGATATCTACTTCACGTCCAACTGGCACGTAGTCAGTTGTGTGAATAGTGTAAGCTCGCTTGTCTGTTTCCACATCTATTTCGTAAAAAATTCCTTTAAAAGCAACTGAGTCAATTACACCTGTAAACTTACCAGTGCCTTTTTTGACAATATCAATGTCTTCTGGTCTAAGCACGACTTCTACGTTTTGGTTTTTTGAAAAACCAGAGTCTACGCACTCTAAGTCTTTGTTGTCAAAACTAACTAAAAAGTCATCTTTCATAACAGCAGGAATAATATTAGATTCACCGATAAAACGGGCAACAAAGCGGTTAACTGGTTCATTGTAAATATCTACAGGAGTACCGATTTGCTGAATCTCGCCTTTATTCATCACGACGATTTTATCAGACATAGTCAAGGCTTCTTCTTGGTCGTGGGTTACAAAAATAAAGGTAATTCCAGCATTTTTTTGCATTTCTTTAAGTTCGTATTGCATCTCTTGGCGTGTTTTTAAGTCAAGCGCAGCTAAAGGCTCATCTAACAAAAGAACTTTTGGCTCGTTAATCAAAGCACGAGCAATTGCAACTCGCTGTTGCTGACCACCAGAAAGCGAAGAAACTTCGCGGTTTTCAAAACCTTGCAGACCAACTAGTTTTAAATATCTCAAAACTTTTTTAGCAAGTTCAGCCTCTATTGACTTCGCAGTTACTCTTTTCTTTTTAAGTTCAGCGATTTTTTTAGTAATTTCATCAGTTTTTTCACTTCGCTTCAGTTCTCTAATTTCTGCATCAATTTTAGCGTTTGGATGTTTTAGTTCCCAGACTTTCGCCTTGTAAGCCGATTTTAACTCTTTTAAAGTTAACTTGTCTCGTACATTTTTTGTCTTTTCAAGATAATCAGCGTGCAGTTTTTTAATCGCTTCTTTAACTTTAAAGCGATAGTTTTTAATTCTAAGCGGGAAGGCTATATTTTCAAAAACATTTAGATGTGGAAACAGTGCGTATTTTTGAAATACAGTGTTAGTTTGTCTTTTGTGAGCAGGAACATCTACGATTGACTTGCCGCAAAAAAGCACATCTCCAGATCCTGGGGTTTCAAATCCACCAATGATTCTAAGCAAAGTAGTTTTACCGCAGCCAGAAGGTCCTAGCAGGGTAACAAATTCGTTGTCGTTAATGTTAAGCGAAACACCACGCAAAACTATTTGATTGTCAAAACTTTTGGTGATGTCTTTAAGTTCAATAAGCGGGATTTCCAATGCCTGAGTACCGCTTTAGTTTGCTTTGGCAAACTTAACTAAAAAGTCTGTATCTGGATTATCGTAATACTTGGCAATCGCCTTGTAAAGGGCTTTTCTAGTATTTAGATCAGCAATATCAGAAACTGCTATGCCTGAATCTGCTTGGAATTTTTTAATATACTTAATAGTTGTTTCGTCAATATATCCGTCTGTTCTCAGAGTTTCTGAGTTGGCTTTAAGCAAATCTGCGTAGCGAAGGGATAAGTATCTTTGAATAATTTTTGCGTCAGTTCTAACACTGTCTTTAACTAAATCTTTTTCTAAGAAATAGTCGCGTTCATCGTTTAAAGTGTAGGCGTTTTCATTTTCTAGTTTTTCAACTTCAAGCGGATTGTTTACTTTATCTAAAGTTTGCCACTTGCCTTGGTCAAAATAATGCCAATAGCCTTGTGTGCATGAAAGAGTAATTTGTGGTTTTGAAAAACTAGCCTGTTGGATAACTTGATAACCTTGGTAAATGTTTTTACCAAAAGTTTCAGTTCCGTATAGTTTGTATCCTCCACCGTATTTTAAACAAGCCGCTAAAACCTCGGCAGCAGACGCTGAGTTTTGGTTAACTAGCACTTTGATATTGTAAGGTTTTTTAGCGTCTTGCTCGCCTTCAATTAGATACTCTTCTTTAGTTTTGGAGTTAACTAATTTAGCGTAAGCTGTATCTCTTTTTGGCAACAGCATGCCAACGATTTTTTGAAGTGCTCCAAGTTCACCACCTGGGTTATTTCTTAAATCTAAAATTAGAGTGCTATCGCTAGTTTTTAATTTAGTTTCTTCTAAACTTTTTAAAAGTACAGCAAAAGCATCACCAGTAATATTTTGTTTAAATTGAGAAATTCTAATTACTGCAGTTTTTGGGTCAGAATGCTTTAGTTCTTCAACAGAACGGTGATAAGTTTTTCTTCTTTCAACTTCAACAACGCGTTCATCTGCTTCATCATTACTTTGTACAATTAGTTTAACTTTGCCACTGTTGTCATCTGCTTGTTTTTTAATCATTTGTACAGCAATGTTGGCGTTAATTCCTTCAGTTTGTTCAAAATAAAGTTTGTTGTTCTTATTTTGTGTGTCAACAACTCCAAGAATTGCGTCAGTTGGATAAAGTTTACCAAAAGCACTTGAGTTGCTGTAGACAGTTTTAACAATTAAACGAGTGAATTTTTCTTGATAGACAAAAGAAACTCCAATTTCATCGCGAGCCTCTTCTTTTTCATCATACTGGCTAGGGTTGCCTGCACCTAAATCAGGGTAGTTAACCATAACGCGAGAATATTTGTCTAAGATTGGCGACATAAAGTTTTCAAGAGAACCATATTTAAGGCGTTCAAATAAACTTTCGTCAATATCTTTGTAATAATTTTGTTTATAGTAGTCAAAAATACGACGTTGTAGTTGATCAATTTCGCCTTCTTTTTGGTTTTGTTGGTTATCTGGAATTATCCAGTGTGGGTCATATAGTTTACATGCAGATAAACTAAGTACACTTAGCAGAGTTAAGATAAATAAAAATATTTTTTTCATATTTAAACCTCTCTTTTAATTTTTAAATGTTTATCTAAATATAGACAAACATATTTAAGTTTTTCTAAAGTTTTTAAGTCATTCGGTCTGAACTTCAAAACTTTTTCGTATTTTTGCTTTAAATTAAGAAAGTACTCGCAATACTCTGAATTGTTTAAAACAAAGGAAGAAAGAAAACAGTTAAATTCAGTTTTAGGCTTTGCTTTTTTAAAATTTAAAACAAGAACATTATAGTATACCCTTTGGCTAAAAACAATGTATTCGTCTATTAACCAAAAGCCTTTTTCGTTTAAAAATTGCTTTAATTCAACTAATGAAGAATGCACAGAAATTATGTATTTGCCGTATTTAGCGTGCTTCAAAATTTCAATTGCGGTCTTACCGCCTAAACCAGAGATATTGCAAACATCAAAGTCAACCGCAACTTTTTCAAAACCGTTTGACAAAATAAAGTCGCAGTTATAGCCTTTTAAGTTTTTCTGAGCATTCAGAAGGGGTTGCGCTTTGTTGTCAACCGCAATCCCTTTTTTTAAATTATATTTATCAAACAGTATTTTTAAAAAATATCCGTGGTCGCAGCCTATGTCTAAAACAGTTTCAGCCCCTTTGGCGAGTTGTGCCAAAAACTCAAGTCTGTTAGTTTCCTTCATTTTAACTAATTTAAAATATCGGTGAGTTCTTTAGCAAAGTCACTAATTTCTGTATCTGTTGAAAACACAGAAACTGTCTTGGTTTGGGCAGTCATTAGTTTCTTAATTTTTTCAATATGCTTCAAAACTTTAACTATATCTGCAGTAATTTCAGATGCTGTTAGACTTTCGTTATTTTCAACAATTTGAATTGATGCACTAATTTTTTTCAAAATCTCTTGTTTTTGGGAAGGTTTTAGGCCGTCTGCTGACTCAAAATGCACTTTTAAAGCAGAAGCAGTTTGGTTTTTGCCATACAACTTATTTTCAATTAAATGAGTCAAAATAGTGTAAAGTATCACGCTATATGCTTGAAACTCAAAATGTCTAAGCACCTTTTTTTTAATTAAGTCTATTGCGTATTCATCAATTTCTGAGTTTAAGCAGTGCAAAACAAGGGTATTTAGCCCTTCTTCTAGTTGCTTAATTTTTAAATTGTTATTGAGTTTAACTGCCTGACTTTGCGCACTTGGCGCTGGCTTAATTTCATTTAAATTAAGATCAAGGTTAAGCAGGCTTTTAGTTTTATTTAAAAAAACCGAGCGAATTGTGGGGTCTGCATATTTAAAAAGTTCAATAAAGTTTTGTTTAAACTTAATAATTGAGTTAGCGTCAGAAACATCCACTGCACTTGCTATTTTTTTAAAAAAGTAGGATAAAATGTCTTGTTTTTGAACAAGTAAACTCTGAATTCCTTTTGAGCCGTGTGCACGAAAATATTCGTCTGGATCTTTATTGTCCGTAATTTCAACAATATAAACGTTGGTTTTCGGAAACTTTAAAAAACGAACAGCAGCAGACTCAGCGGCTCTTATTCCAGCAGCATCGCCGTCATACATCAAAACAATACTTTTCACGGACTTAACTAAGGTGTTTAAGTTAGTTTCAGTTAGTGATGTCCCCATCGTTGCGCAAGCATTTTTAAAGCCAGCGTTAAAAAGTGCAATTACGTCAAAAAAGCCCTCGACTAAAATCACTTCTTTTTCAGGGTTTTCCAAAAGTGCGTCTGAGAGATGATAAATAACTTCGTTTTTCTTAAAAACTAAGGTATCTGGTGAGTTGACATATTTAGGGTTATCTTTGCTTTCTGTAAGCGCACGCCCTGAGAAACCAACAATTTTTCCGTTTAGATTTTTAAGCGGAAACATAACTCTATTTTTAAAAAAGTCGTAAACTCGCTCTCCGTGATAACCAATTAGCGAAATATTTTTCAGAGTTTGACTTTCAATACCGTTTGAAAGCAAAGTCTCTGAAACTAAGTTATCGGAAAGCGCCACACCGATTTGAAAGTGCTGAATTGTCTCTAGACTAAGTCCTCTTTTTTCAGTTAAATAACTCAAAAACTCAGTGCCTGAATTGGTTTTAAGCAAACGCATATGCATAAACTCAGCGGCAGCCCGGCACGCTGCGTACTCTTTTTCAAAAGGATCTTGTTTAAAGTTGTATTGTAGATTTAGTCTTTTGGCAAAATAAGCAAGGGCTTCCTTAGTTTCTAGTTTTTTAAATTGTTTATAGAAATTAAAAGGAGCACCACCGCCTTTGCAAGACATACAAACTGCGATGTTTTTATCTAAAGAAATAGAAAGAGATGGACTGTGGTCGTTGTGAAAAGGACAAAGCGCTTTGTAGTTTTTGCCGCTTGCAACAACTTGTAGTCCAAGTTCTTGAACTAATTCTAAAATTTTAATTTCGCTGTTGATTTTGGCGAAAATGTTGTCTTGATTTGTTTCCAATTTGGCTATATTTTAATTTTTTTAGCGATATATTTAGCAAGGTCTTGAATTTTGATGCGTTCTTGTGCCATTGTGTCGCGGTCGCGTACAGTCACAGTTTGTGTCTCTTCGCTTTCAAAATCTACAGTTATACAAAAAGGTGTACCGATTGCGTCTTGTCGACGATATTTTTTGCCAACAGAACCGCCACTTTCTTCAAGATAGCATACAAAGTCTTTAGCAAGGTCTTGATAAATAGATTCGGCAAGTTCTAAGTGTTTTGACTTGTTTAAAGGAATAATTGCAACTTTGTAAGGCGCTAAAAAAGGCGAAATTTTTAAAACTTGGCGAACATCGCCTTCATCCACTTCTTCTTCCTTTAAAGCGTTTGCGATAAACATGAAAAAAAGACGCTCAACGCCAACACTAGGCTCAACGCAATAAGGTACATAACGCGTATTATCGTCCGGATCTAGATAACTTAAGTCTTCGCCAGAAAACTTCTGGTGTTGCGAAAGGTCGTAATCAGTTCTAGAAGCAATCCCCCAAAGTTCATCAAATCCCCACGGAAAGCGGTATTGAATATCAGTGGTTGCGTTTGAGTAAAAAGCCAATGCTTCTTTTTTGTGATCTGAGTAAATTAAATCTTCTTTGTCTACGCCCAGTTTAAGTAAAAAATCCATACAGTATTTTTTAAAAAAAGCAAAAGTATCTAGTTCTGTACCTGGTTTGACAAAGTACTCAAGTTCCATTTGCTCAAACTCACGAGTTCTAAAAATAAAGTTACCAGGAGTAATTTCGTTTCTGAAGGCTTTACCAATTTGGCCAATTCCAAAAGGGACTTTCGCGCGAGTTGTTCTAAGAACGTTTTTGAATTGAATAAAAATGTTTTGAGCGTTTTCTGGTCTAAGATAAATTTTGTCGCTAGTGTCTTGCACTACTCCTTGATAAGTTTCAAACATCATGTTAAAAGCACGCAGTGGCAACCAAGTAGTTTTTTGACAGTTTTGACAAGGAATTTTGTTGTCGTTGATGTAGGTTTCAATGTCTTTAGTTTGCATACCATCAACGTCAAAACCATTGAAGTCAAAAACTAACTTATCTGCTCTAAATCTTTGGTTGCAAGACTTGCATTCAATTAAAGGATCAGAAAAACTTTTGACGTGGCCAGAGGCTTGCCAAACTAAGTTATTTAAAAGTATTGGCCCGTTTAGAAGTTGGTTGCGGGGAAAGGCTTGGATGAAATATTTAGTCCAAGCGGCTTTAATGTTTTGTTTAAGTAGTGCACCAAGTGGACCAAAGTCCCAGGTATTTGAAAGTCCACCGTAAATCTCGCTGCCTCGATAGACAAAGCCTTGTTGTTTACAGTAAGTTACAATTTCTTCAAATGTAGGTTTTTTTGCAATTTTTTTCATATTCTTTCTTCCTTCCAGTTTTTAAGCATCAGTTTTTCTATGTTTTCATTGACAGAAACTACGATGTCAAACTCAACTTTTTGCTTTAACTCTCTTCTGGCTTGCATCGCTAGGTTCTTTTTAAGTAGGTTGATAGACGCTCCGTTTTTACCGATTAAAATCGCTTTTTGCCCAGGTTTTTGACACACTATTTTAACAAAAAACACAGTGGTTGTGCCTTGCTCTTTAATACCTTCTAAAGAAACTGCAACTTTATAAGGAATTTCCTTGTCGTATTGTTTAAGCAGTTGTTCGTGCACAAACGACAAAATGTATTCTGAGTAAGTTTGTGAACTATTGTAGTCTTTCGGGTAAATTAACTCACCTATCTTAAAGTAAGGCAAAGTTAACTCAAGCAACTTATCTATGTTTTTTTTAGTAACATTAGAAATCGGGATAAACTCAACAAAATCGTGGACCGCTTTGAATGACAAAATAATTTCTAAAATTTTGTTTTTCTTTAAAATATCTTCTTTAGTAATTACCAAAATTGTTGGGATTTTCTCGCTTTTAAGTACCTTTAAAACTGGCAAAAAAGCGTCTGTGTATGTTCTGTCTACAAGTAAATAACAAGCGTCAGTTCCGTAAATCGCACTATAGGCCTCTTTGGTAACTAGAGTTTCTAGTTGAGTAGTTGGACGAAAAGTAATACCTGGGGTGTCTACAAAGCCAATTTGAAAATCAGCGGTCGTCTTAACTCCGAGTAGCGCTTTTTTAGTAGTCTCTGGTTTTGGCGAAACCGCTTGCGCTCGGTAGCCCAAAATATTGTTAAGTAAACTAGACTTGCCTGTGTTTGGAGCACCGATTATACAAACTGTGCCTGATTTAAATTCGGTCATTATCTAGATCAAAAGAAAAAGGCAGAAGTTCAGAAACTGAGGTTTTTTTGATATCTTTTTTGGTGTTTGTTAAAACAATTTCCATTTCTTTTGGACAAAGTTCAGCAATCACTTGACGGCACGCTCCGCATGGAGAAATTGGTGTATTGGTTTTAGCGGCAACATAAAGGGCTTTGAAATCTGCTTTTTTAAAGCCTTGTGACATTGCCGAAAATAAAGCAGTTCGCTCAGCACAATTACACATTGAGTAGGCTCCGTTTTCTATGTTAAAACCAAGGATAAACTCACCGTTTTTAAGTTCAAGGGCAGCGCCTACTTGAAAATTTGAGTAAGGGCAATACGCCATTTTCATAGCACTGAGTGCTTTATCTATTCCATTCATATTTCTTCCTTTCCATTCCGATAAACTGAAGGATTTTTTCAGTCAAGTCCATCATTACGGTCTCTTCTTCTTTTGTTTCGTGGTCGTAACCTTTGCAGTGCAAATAACCGTGCACTGCTAAAAAACAAAGTTCGCGTTCATAGGAATGTTCATATTCTTTTGCCTGTTCAAGGGCTTTGTCAAGCGAAATAAAGATATCGCCACAACTTTGCTCGTCTTCCGTGTCTGGAAAAGAAATCACATCTGTGGGTCTGTCAATATTTCGGTAATTTTTATTTAAGTTATGCAGATACGCGTTGTCGGCCAGAATGATTTGGAGAGTTTTTTTGTCGTCTATTGTTTTAAATAGTTTGGTTAACAACTTAATTTCTGGCTTAACTTCTTTTGACTTTAGTTCTGTAAATATATTAACGCGCATTTTTTTCGTATCTATCTACTATTTTCATAACGAGTGGATGTCTAACTACATCCATCGGTTCAAACTCAATGAACTTAATGTCTGTAATATCGCTAAGTAATTGTTTTGCCTGAACTAATCCAGACTGAACTTTGGAAGGTAAATCAATTTGCGAAATATCGCCAGTTATCGCCATTTTAGAGTTAAAACCAAGACGCGTTAAAAACATTTTCATTTGAGAACATGTTGTGTTTTGGGCCTCGTCTAAAATAACAATTGCGTCTTCTAAGGTGCGCCCGCGCATGTAGGCAAGTGGAGCGATTTCAATTAAACCTTTTTCAATGTAGGAAAGGGTTTTTTCACGACCCAAAATATCGTATAAAATATCGTAAATTGGAGTTAGATAAGGATCAATTTTTTCCTTTAAATCACCAGGCAGAAACCCTAAATTTTCACCCGCTTCCACAACTGGACGGGTAATGATGATTTTCTTAACGTTTTCTGCTTTCAGTTCATTTAAAGCATAGGCAACGGCTATAAAGGTTTTTCCAGTTCCAGCAGGTCCGGTTGAAAAAACCAAATCATATTTATTTAGAGCCTCAAAGTAAATAAGTTGTGAGTAGGTTTTAGGAAAAAGTTTTTTACCTTTTGCAGTAAACCCGATTGGCTTGGTGTTTTTGTAAAGTTTTTCAAAATTATCAAGGTCATCTTTTTCGGCTAAATTAGCACAATACGCCAAATCTCTTTTAGAAAGCACAATGTTTGCACCAACCTTAAAAAGTGAGTTAAACATTTGCGTGAAAATAACTTTTTCCTGCTCAGAAAAAGCCTTGGTAACAATAGCGTCGTTGCTAACGAGAAAATCTCTTTGAAAGTAATCAGAAATTGCCTTTAGGTTCTTGTAGTTAGCACCAAAAACGTTAACCAAGGTTTGGGGATTTTCAATTTTATAAATAAACTTTGTTTCTGTGTTCATCAAGAGTAATTATATCATTTGAGCAAGTTCAAATAAAGCAGCATTTAATTTATTTTTATTATTTTTGCAGATTGTTTATAAACCTTTTAACAGTTAAAAAACTAATTAAACAATACTAACTGCTTAAGGAAAATTTGGCTATAACTTTTTTTAAAATAAAAAACTCCGCTTTGCGGAGTTTAAGTTTCAAATGGAGCAGGTGATGGGAATCGAACCCACATAACCAGCTTGGAAGGCTGGAGTTTTACCACTAAACTACACCTACAAGTGGTCGGGAAGACAGGATTTGAACCTGCGACGTCTTGGTCCCAAACCAAGCGCTCTACCAAGCTGAGCCACTTCCCGTTAAGATGGCGTACCCAAGAAGATTCGAACTCCCAACCTTTTGATCCGTAGTCAAATGCTCTATCCAGTTGAGCTATGGGTACAGGCAAGAATTTATTAGGTAACCACTTAATAAAATCTACCAAATAAGTATAACACTTTAAAAAATAATTTTCAATTTTGAAAAATTAAAAATCAAAAACTAAAACTTCTTTATTTTTTTCAGGAAAATCATTTTCCATAATTTCGCCAATTGAGTGCCCTGAAGTTGCTTTTGTCTTAATTTTCGTTGGTTCAACAAAGATAAATATACCTTCTGCTTCTGCACATTTTTCTTGGTTTTCACTAAAAATAACTGAACGCGCTGAGAAGTATTTTTCGCCCATATTTAAAACTTTGGCAAAAGCAAAATGCACTCGGTTGGTTAAAATTGGTTTTAAAAACTTAACTTTTAAACTGCCCGTCATTGCGAGTTTTTCAGGAAAATAAGGAGTATACGCGCGACACGCTAGTTCATCTAAAACAGCAGAAATCGCACCGCCGTGAGTTATCCCACTGTAACTTTGCTGAAACTCAGTTGAAGAAAAACAAGAGTATATTGTGTGGTCGCTAAGCGCAAATATCTTTAAGTTTAAGTCAGATGGCCTACTGCCGCAAACCAAACAGTTTTTCGCGTTTGCGAGTTTTTGGGTTAATTTACTTAGCATATTTGCTCCTTATAAATAAAAAATCGCTTAAGCGATGCGTAAGCGATTTGTTTTTTTAAATCCGTACCCGCTTAGGGACTCGAACCCTAGACCCTCTGATTAAGAGTCAGATGCTCTAACCAAACTGAGCTAAGCGGGCATTTCTTAAATTATATTTCAATTAAAATAAATATGCAAATATTTAAAAAAATCGCTTAAAGAAGTTTTTGAAACAACGCAACTGAATCTAGTTTTTCCCAAGGAAACTCAGGATTGCCAAAATGACCAGAAATTGCTGTTTTTGAGTAAATTGGTTGTTTTAAATTTAGTTTTTTAATGATACCTTTTGGCGAAAGGTCGAAGTTTGCTTTGATAAACTCAAACAATTTTTGTTCAAGTGCTAGGTTTTTACCGTCATCTAAAGTAATAAATAAAGAAGTTGGTTGAGCAACCCCGATGCAGTAAGAAATTTCAATAGTGGCGCGGTGTGCTAGTTTGGCAGCAACTATGTTTTTAGCCAAGTATCTAGCCATATAAGAGGCTGAGCGGTCTACTTTTGAAGGGTCTTTACCACTAAAAGCGCCACCTCCATGAGGTGCGGTTCCTCCGTAGGTGTCTACAATAATTTTACGACCAGTTAAGCCAGAATCTCCGTGTGGTCCGCCAATTACAAAGCGGCCGGTTGCGTTAATAAAAATCTGGGTGTTTTTAGTAATTAGGTGTGCGGGAATAATTGCCTGAATTACGTGAGTTTCAATGGCTTTTTTTAACTCATTTAAATCAACTTCAGGGTCATGCTGAGCAGAAACCACAATCGCGGTAATTTCTTTAAGTTCACCTAAATCCGTAAACTTAGCCGTAACCTGAGTTTTTCCGTCTGGTCTAAGGCCTTTAACTATACCTTTTTTTCTGACTTCAGTAAGTCTACGAGAAAGTTTATGAGCATAGTAGATACAAGGCGGCAAATACTCAGGGGTTGTGTCTTCTGCGTATCCAAACATGATACCTTGGTCGCCCGCGCCTTGATCTTCTTTGTCAACACCAAGCGCGATGTCTGGAGACTGGGTTTTGATTTTAACTAAATACTCAATTTCGTCTGCTGAAAACATAAGTTCAGGGTCAGTGTAGCCAATTTCTTGAATCGCGGCTTTTGCGAGTTTAGCGTAGTCAAAGGTAGAATTAGCCGTAACTTCGCCAAAAATTAAACAAAAATTGGTAGTTAAAGCAACTTCAACCGCACATCTTGCGTTTTCGTCTTTTGCAATGACTGCGTCTAAGATGTAGTCAGCGATTTTATCGGCGATTTTATCAGGATGTCCTTCACAAACCGATTCAGATGTAAAATAATAACTCATTCAAATATTCTCCTTCTACTTATGTTAAATATGTTTTTTAAAAAAATTATCCTACTCATTATAAAGGGTTTCAAACTGTTGGTTAAAATCAATAAAGCGGGTAAAGATGTCTTCAGAGATAAAATAACGAAAGGTTTATTTAAAATTATAAATAGTTTCGCTATTTGAGCATGCTGTTTTGTATGTTGTCTACATGCGCATAATGCAGTAGATGTCTGCAGTTAAAATAATTTGAGAAATCACGGTGTTTTGAATTTGATTTTGTTTTTCTACAAAAGTTTTAGAAATTCCAGACTCAATTGAAGTTCTGACGATTTCAACGGCTTTTTTGGCCAACTGAATACGCTTGGCGATTACCGCTCCGTTTTGCACTTTAGTAGTTAACTCACTTTGCGAAAGACTTTTTAAAGTCTCTTGATTGAGCAAAGCAGTGAAGTTGGCGTGGTTATCCAGATATTGGCAGTAACTTACCAAAGTGTTTAGGTTAGCAACAGACAGTCCCATTAGTTCACCTAAACGGTTGGCGATTTTGGTTAAAAACTCAAGATAAGAAATATCGGTTAAGGCTGAATTTAAAACAACTCCAAAAAGATCTGAGGTTAGTGAGATAAACTCATCTTGCAGGCGAGCGCGTTGCACTTTTTCATGAATTCGATCGTGTTGAATAGTTTCAGAAATGATGGTAAGCGCTCTTAAAACGAGTGAATACAAAATAAAGACGAGAGACCTTAAAATGACGTCTACGAGTGAGTTTAACAAGTCTTTTAGATCAGTAAATGCATAAAAACGGTTTGTGACAAAAATATGCATTATCGTTAAAATTCCAAAAAGGAAAGCAGCACTATAAGAAAAAGCCTTGCGGTCTTGATATAGACAAATTATGGTCAAAACTACATAAAACAAGGAATATGAAAAAGTCTCTAGTACTACAAAAGCAAGCGTTTTATTTTGGTAAAGTCCGTTTCTAAAAAAAAGCGGCGTGATGTTGACTTTTAAGTAAAACAAGGAAACTGCGATAAAAAGGTAAGAAATAATAAAGTACTGAGCGATTTTTTGTTTGTGAATTGCCACATCTCTGTTTTGAGTTTGGTTAGTTTTACTTGGCTGAATCATGCGTTTAAGTAAAAAGTTGAAAACAAACAAAAACGGAAAAGTAGCAACAGTAATTGACCAGTTGACAATTGTGCGGTTTTGCACAACTTTTGGATCAAGCCCTTCAAGACCGATTTTGCTTAAAGAAATGATTAACATCAACAGAAATAAAAATAAGTTAAATAGAAAAATAATGTTCTTAATTACAGTGTTTCGTCTAGTTAAAACATTTAAATCGTCTGTAATAACAACATTATTTTCAAAACCAAAAAGTTTAGAGAAACTTTTTGAGATTAAATTTTTAAATTTTTTGGGTTGAACCAAAGGTGTAGAATTACTTTAAAAATAGTTTGAAGAAACTATTTTTGTTGAGCAAGTACAGTGTTTTCAGTTAAAATTTGCGCAACACGAACAGCCGCAGTTGCAGCAATCGCGCCAACTATATCGTCAAGGAAAGTGTGGCAAACTCCGTCTTTTTTACCGTCTTCGTTGAGGCGGTTAACAAGTCCGTGTTTGTTAACGTCAATGTCACCAAAGTTAGTTTTACCAATGGTACCGTACATTCCAGATAAGTCTAGTGCAAAAGTCTCGTCAATTCCAAAAAGTCCAAGGTCTTGTTCGATGATATCTTGAATTGGACCTTCTAGCAG
>CAUSQP010000001.1:0-20568 GCA_963534175.1 uncultured Acholeplasmataceae bacterium | reverse complement strand
GAGTAAAGGCAACACCTGTTCCTGATTTGTCTGAGAAGTTACCAAATACCATTGATTGTACGTTAACAGCAGTTCCCCAAGATGAAGGAATGTTGTTCATTTTACGGTAATAGTCAGCGCGTGGGTTGTTCCAAGATTTAAAAACAGCACCAATTGCCCCAAATAGTTGAACAAATGGGTCAGTTGGGAACTCTTCGCCGATTTCTTTTTTGTAAAGTTCTTTGAAACGAGCAATCATTTCATCTAAGTCTTCAGCGGTGAAGTCTGAGTCTTGAGCAACACCTTTTTGAGCCTTAAGTTCGTCAATGATGTTTTCAAAATTACGTTTTTCAACACCCATTACAACGTCTGAATACATTTGAATGAAACGACGATATGAGTCGTTGGCAAAACGACGGTTACCAGTAATTTGGCTAAGTCCATCAACTACGTTTGGATTTAGACCTAAGTTTAAGATAGTGTCCATCATACCTGGCATTGATACTCTGGCACCACTTCTTACAGAAACTAAAAGCGGATTTTTTGGGTCTCCGAATTTTTTACCTGTTAATTTTTCTAAGGCTTTAACTGCGTCTAGAATTTCTTTTTGGATAGATGTAGAAATTTGTTCGCCGTCTTTGTAGTATTTTGTACAAGCCTCGGTTGTAACTGTGAAACCTTGTGGAATTGGTAATCCAAGTTGGGTCATTTGGCCAAGGTTAGCACCCTTACCACCGCAAAGATTACGCATCGATTCGTTAGTTTCACTAAATGCATAAACATATTTTTTTGCCATTTAAATTCTCCTTTTTCACTAATAATTAGTATAACAAAATTTAAGTTGATTTTAAAGTATAAAAAAGTTAAAAAACGTTTTTTAAAGTCGCATTCCGCCATTGACATCAATTGTTGCACCGGTTATATAACTAGAGTCGTCAGACGCTAAAAATAGCACAACATTTGCGACCTCTTTAGGTTTTCCTAAACGGTTTAACATGGTTTGTCCTTTAAACTTTTCAAGTAGAGTCTCGGGCACTGTTTTCATCATGTCAGTTAAGATAAAACCAGGGGCCACAGCGTTGACGCGAATGTTTGCGCCCTTACGTGCAAACTCCTTTGCCCAGGTTTTAGTTAAGCCAATTACTCCGGCTTTGGCCGCTGCGTAGTTAGCCTGTCCAATATTGCCATATTGGCCGACAATTGAAGTGATGTTAATGATGCTGGCTTTACCTGTTTTTAAAAATTCAGGAATTAGGGGTTTAGTTAAGTTATAAATTCCGGTTAAGTTAACAGAAAGCACTTTATCCCAGTCTTCGTCTGCCATTTTTTGAGTTAAGGCGTCTTTAGTTATGCCTGCGTTGTTAACTAAAACTTCTGGAATT
Organism: uncultured Acholeplasmataceae bacterium; assembly: GCA_963534175.1. Taxonomy (GTDB): domain Bacteria; phylum Bacillota_I; class Bacilli_A; order Acholeplasmatales; family Acholeplasmataceae; genus CALISC01. The sequence continues at coordinate 19,207 of CAUSQP010000001.1, read as the reverse complement.
CCGTGTTTTTCAATGATTTCAGGAATTACTTTAGCAATTGCGCTGCGGTCAGAGACATCTAAAGCATATCCGTGTAAATTAGGGTGATTATAAGACAAAGGATGCAAAGCAATTCCGATAACTTTGGCACCTTCTTTTAAAAATTGTTCTGCACAAGCCTTGCCAATTCCTCTACCAGCACCAGTTACTAGAACTAATTTATCTTTAAATCTAGACATTATTCACTCCTTTTTAAGTAAAGTGCGATACCTTGCCCGCCACCTATGCAAATTGTAGCAAGGCCAGTGTTTAAGTTATAGTGTTCAAATTGAGAAATCAGCGAAACTACAACTCTAGCACCAGACATACCAAGGGGATGGCCAAGCGCAACCGCACCACCACAAACATTGGTTTTTTTACTAATTTCGGCATACGGTATTTGGTATTCTTCGCTAAGTAGTTTTAAGTTAGCGAGTACTGTGTGGGCAAACGCTTCGTTAATTTCCAGTAAATCAACGGTTTTTAAGTTTATTTGATTGTCAGCAACAAGTTTTTTAGTTGCATAAAACGGAGCGAGTGGAAAAATTTCAGGGTCAACTCCAGTTTCTGCAAAATCTATAATTTCGGCAAGCGGTTTGATTTCAGGATGTTTACTTAGATATTTCGCAGAAGCTAGACAAATAAAAGCAACTCCGTCGTTAATGCCGGATGCATTTCCTGCATTTGTAACTCCGTCTTTTGAGAAAATTGAAGGTAGTTTTAAAATACTGTCAATAGTAGTTTCTGGCCTGATGTGTTCGTCTTTATCAAAACAAATTTCTGATTTTCTTGTCTTTAAAGTTACTGGAATAATTTCTGATTTAAAAATATCTTTTTGTGCCAGGTAAGCCTTTTTATGCGATTCATATGAATATGCTGCGGCTTCTTCTTTTGAGATTTTAAGGTTTGTAGCAACCTTGTCCATCAAAGACCCCATTGGTTCTTTTAAAAAAGAATCGGTCAAACCATCTAGTTCAATTAAATCAACGGTTTTTAAATTTCCATATTTAGTGCCGGTGCGTGAATTTAAAAGAGCATGTGGCACATTAGACATAAACTCACCACCCCCAGCCACCGCAAGTTCAGTCTTGCCAGTAAGTATATCTTGGTATGCCGAAATTATCGCTTGCATACCAGAGCCACAAACCATATTTACGGTATATGCAGTGGTTTTAGCAGATAGTCCTGTTTTTAAAGCGATTTGGCGAGCGGTGTTTTGGCCACTTGCACTTTGCATAACTTGGCCAAATATTAGTTTTTCAACGTCATTTTTTGTAATTTTGTATTTAGTTAAAACTCCAGTTAACACTTGTGCACTGATTTCTGTAATATCTTGACCTGCTAAAGTTTGGCCGAAATTGCCAATAGCGCTTCTGCCTTTGGCCACTATATATACTTTATTTGCCATATTATTGCTCCTTTTTTGAGATTTTTTCAATAAACTTCGGAATAATTTCTGAGCAATCTCCAACTATCACAAGGTCAGCGTGCTGATTAAGCGGTGCGTTTTCATCAAGATTAACCGAAATTATTTTTTTAGCACGAGTAATTCCGGCTAAATGTTGACTAGAACCTGAAACTCCAAAACATAGCAATAAGTTTGGGGAAACTGAAGACCCAGTTTGTCCGATTTGTCTGTTTTTTTCAAAAACAGATTTTTGAACTAAGCCTCTTGTTGCACCTACTGCTACTTTTGAGTGATTTAAGTACGCAGAGAAGTTGGCTGCCAAAGTTTCGGCACCCCGTCCAAGGTCAAAAATTATTTCTTTACCTTGGAAAGAAAAATCAGATTTCGTGTTTTCTTCAATGTTTTTAAAATTCAGTTGCTCAGGTTTTTTGGGGTTAATTTTAGTGATCTGCATTTTTGGATTTTTTTGTTCTTTTAACTCAAACAAACCTTGTCTGACAGTAGCCATTTGGAGATTTGAGTTTGGATAAGAAATTTCTGCGTAAACATTGCCAGAAAAAGCGGGTCTGACTGCAACCATTTTTAAATTATCTTCGCCTTCTTCAAAAACAAGGCCTGTGGTGTCTGCGGTTAAACCTGCTTGAAAGTATGTTGCTAAAATGGGCGCTAAACTGCGGGTAAGAATGTTTGACGGAAACAAAAAGATATCCGGTTTAGGTAAGTTTTTAAACTCTGCAAATATAGTTTTTCCAGTTTGCTGAACGTCTAGAAAAAAATCTTTCGGCAAAGTTAGTAAATAAGTTTCTGCGACACCGAAGCGTGCTAACTTTTCACTCTCTTGCTCCGGAAGTTGTGAACTTAATAAAATCAAGGCATGGAACTTAACTGAGTTTAAGTTTTTTGAGTTAATTTCCGAAATCAGTTCAAAAGTACCCGAAATTATTTGATTGTTTTGGTCTAAAACACCTAGTACAAAAATATTTTTCATGTGTTTTTATGCCTTTTACTTTAAAAACTCTTTAAACTGTTTTGCCAAAATTGTAGCCGCAGAATCTGCGTCTGTTTTCACAATTTCAGTTTTTTTATTAGGGTAAGTTTTTAAAAAAGTCTTCTTAACTTTGGTAGGAGACCCTTTTAAGCCAACTAAAGTTGGCTCAATTTTCAGTTCTTTGTTTGTGTATATCAAAATATTTTCATCTTTTAAATTAACTAAGTTAGTAAAATCTAAAACGGGTGAAACAGGTTGCTTTGAAGTTACGGTAATTAGTGAGTTTTTATCTAGTTTTACTTCAAAATTACCAAAATCTGAATTCGCGTGTACAAAAAAACTTGTGTCTTTTTTAGTAATATCGTATGCACAAGATATTAAAGTTTTGTCAAGCAAAGCAGCAATTGATGGCCCAACTTGTGCGGTGTCTCCATCTAAAGCCTGGTAGCCTGCCCAAATATATGCGTAGTTTTGGGTTTTTAAAAAAGCAGCCAAAACTTTTGCGGTCGCTGCTGTATCTGAACCCGAAAAAGCAGGGTCAGTTAAGATAATTAGTTTTTTGACATTCTTGTAGGCAAAAACTGACGCCAAAATTTCTTTGTGAAAAATAGGAGCCATAGAAATTACTTCAATTTCTTGGTCCAAGATTTGTGCGAGCGCAAGGGCTTTTAAGTCATCTGGGTTAATAATTTGCTCACCTGAACGAACTAGAGTATTAGTTTCTTTGTTAAACTCAAATTTAGTGGTGTTGGGAACAATTTTGACAAGTACAGCAGTTTTCATTTTTTTATTAAAGTTTGGCCAATTATAATTTTTTGAACTTCCGAAGTTCCTTCGTAAATTTCAGTAATTTTGGCATCTCTGTAAAGTCGCTCTACAACAAACGAAGTCATATAGCCGTATCCCCCGTGAATTTGGACAGCAAAGTCAGCGGTTTCAACCGCTATTTTTGAACAATATAACTTAGCCATTGCAGAGTCTTGGATGTTAGCAGTAGTTCCATAACTCAAAGTCGCTTCTTTTAAAAGAAGACGTGCCGCTTGAATTTTGGTTTTAAGTTCAGCGTAGCGAAATTGAGTGTTTTGAAACTCAGCCAAGGCTTTACCAAATTGACGGCGTTGGTTGGTGTAGGTTTCAATTTCTAAAAGTGCGGCTTCAGCAATTCCAAGGGCTTGGGCTGCAATTGAAATTCGGCCACCCGTCAAGGCAGTTAAAGCAATTTTATAGCCTTGACCTTTTTGGCCAAGTAGATTAGTCTTTGGAACTTTTACGTTATTAAAAATAATTTCACAAGAAGAAGACGGACGAATTCCGAGTTTTGAGTCAGGTTCCCCAAGAGCAATGCCAGGTGTATTTTTTTCAACTACAAAACAAGAAATTGCACGGCTAGTGTTCTCTGCGTTTTTATCTCTGGCAAACACTAAATAAACGTCGGCGTGTGGTGCGTTGGTGATAAAGAGTTTAGAGCCATTTAACAGATAGTGGTCGTCTTTTTCTTCAAAACAAGTATCTAGGTTAGCAGGATTTGAGCCAGCGTTAGTCTCAGTTAAAGCGAACGCTCCTAAGTAAGTGTGTGCGAGTAGTGGTAAATATTTTTGTTTTTGCTCAACACTGCCGAACTTCAAAATTGGAGCAACACAAAGCGAAGTGTGCGCAGCCAAAATAACGCCTAAAGCCGCGTCTACGCGAGACAGTCTTAAAACTGCGTCAATATAAGTTTCAAAATCAACTTCAGAGCCTGTATAAATTTCTGGAATTGTTAAGCCAAAAAGCGAGTTTTTTTGCATTGCTTTAACTAATTCCACAGGAAAAATACCTTTTGTCTCAATATCTTTGACAAAAGGTTTAATGTTTAGATCAATATACTCTTGAATTTTTGCTTTAATTATCTGGTTTTTTTTCATTTATAAATCAAATTCTGGCAGCCAAAGTACAGCAGTTCCCTTGCAAGCAAGTTTGTTGTTTGCATAAATTAAACTGCATTCAAAAGTTGCTTTTTTCTTTTCCTTGTTAACTTCAACGCACTTAATTTCTAGGTTAACGCTGTCTCCGACAAAAACAGGTGCAATAAATTTTATATTTTGAGAGACATAAACCGAGCCTTCACCTGGCCAAATTGTGCCAAATACCCGCGAAAAATGCGCGAAAAGCAAAGCGGCGTGTACAATTGGTCGGCCAAATCTGGTTTGGCGGCAGTACTCAGGGTCAGTGTGTAAAGGGTTGCGGTCTCCGCTTGATTCTGCAAATTTTTCAACGTCGGCTTTAGAAAAACGAATTAGTTCAGTGTAAACCTCGCCAATCCTGATTGGTTTATGCATAGTTTAAGTTTAAAAATAAAACTATTTAGTTTCAGTAGTGTCTAAAGTAAGTAAACGCTCGTATTCGGCTTTAGTAATAGTAATAGTTTCTTCTTTTGGTAGGCTTTTTTGTTTTTTAGCTTTAACTAAGGCGTAGATTACGTTGCCTAAATTAAATAAGAAAAGAGCACCGTTGATTGCCCAGACAGAATAAGCACCAATTAAAATACCGTAAGTTACAAAAAGTAGACAGCCAACTGAGTTAACTGAGCGAATAATTAAGTCTTTTCTGAAAGTAAAAGAAATAAAAATCACGATGCCGGCAGCAATTCCGACTAACTCATAAAGGTTAAAACCTTTTGGTGCATTTTTAGTGGTTTCGGTTAAAATGTTTAGTAAATTCATAATTTTCTCCTTATAATAGTTGAATTTAGTTTATCTAAAGGTAATTATACTAAAAGTTAGATTAGTCTTGAGTAAAAAAAGTAGATTGAAGTAAGTTAGAAGTGGTGTGGGTTTTTTGCCAAAAGGCACTTTTGCCTTTACCAACTAACTTAATTTCACCTGTGTCTTTTAAAGTTTTTAAAGTTCTGTTGATAGTAGAAAGCGAAATGTGAGGGTTGGCTTGTTTCAAATCAGCAACAGTGAAGGTGTCTTTGTAGTTTCTGATTTGACCAATTATATCGTTCTTACGGTTAATTGTGGCCTCAAACTGATGCTGACGGGCTTTGGCTTCAAACTCTTGGTAAGCCTGGAAACAAATATTTGTCAAAATCTCAAAAAGCATTGAAATGTCTGAGTGTCCGTGCTGCCAGTTAGTGCTGGCAATTGCCAAGGCCTGGTCTAGTTTATGGACATAACGCTCAAAGTATTTAAAAAAAGCCACATAGGAAAATACTTTAAACTCAGCACTAATCAGTCTACAGGCAAGTAGCGAAAACAAGGCTTTTTGGTTAACTGAGTAAGGTTCCAACATATAGTAGTCTACTAAAAAGTTAGCAATCAAAGTAATTTTTTCAATTTCTTTGACGCAAAGCGTATTGTAAAGTCCACACACTTCGTTTAGTTTACTTTCAATGCTAAGCGGTTTCCCACTAGTATCTAAAAAACTTGTTTGGTTTGCTTGACTGCGATTCAAAGAAACAGTTTGAATGCCTGAGCTAAGCGCACTTGCGTAGGTGTAAATATCTGAGTTGTGTAGACCTTTTTCGGCAGACACTTGGATGTTGGCAATTATTTTTCTCGCGTTTTGGACAAACTTTTCTTTTAAGTTATTGGCTTTGTAGTCAGAACTTGTAAACTTTTTTAACTTTTCTTGGTCAAGCTCCGAAAAAATCAAAGAAAAGTAATAAGAGTTTTCAGAAACTAGGCCAGGAATTAAATTTTTTTTAAATTTTTTGAAAAACTCAGCAAAATAAGTCTCTTGCCCGCGCTTTGCGTAAAGCGCGGCAAGCAGATTGATTTGGCTGAAGTCTAGAGTAAATCGATTAATGTTTTTAAGCAAAAACATATAAAAATTAGTTTATTAAAAATTAAACGCAGGCACCGCCAATAAACTCACGAAGTAAAGAGTTACATGGCACTAGTTGGTCGTCAATGTCTACGTAGTATTTCAAAAACTTAACTAAGCGGTTGGCAGTAATAAAGTATTCAGATGAACGGGGAATTGCTTGAAGTTGAGGAAGTGCGTGTTTTTTAAGCACAGCGTATTCATAAGAAAGTTCAGTGTTGAAAACAAAGTCAACCCCTTCTTGGTTTGGATAAATCCATTTAAACTCGCCCTTGCGAACAGATGGCCACATAGAAAGGGTTTCTGTGGCTTTCGCGTTTCTGTATTTTGAGTCTCTAACAATTCGGCGAAGTAAACGAAGATCTGTGAAAGAAATTGGATTGTGAAAGTCAATGTGTGCCTGAGTTTGTGGACCGATAAAGATTTTGTATTTTAAATCTCTTTTAATTGATTTTGTCAGCTCTTCGTTTAAAGCGTGAATTCCTTCAATGATAATCGGAGTTGTAGGCTCAATAGTAATTGCTTCTTTGAAACTACGAGAAGAGGTTTTAAAGTCATAAACCGGCAGTTTAGTTGGCTTGCCTTGAATTAAGTCAGATAGGTTTTGGTTAAATAGTTCAATGTCAAGGGCGTATAGACTTTCAAAGTCTAGGTTGCCGTCTTCGTCGCACGGAGTTTTTGAGCGCTCTACATAGTAGTCGTCAATTGAGATCATTAAAGTTTTAACGCCAAGTGAAGCCAGGGTATATCTTAATCTAGTTGCAAAAGTAGTTTTACCAGAAGAAGAAGGTCCAGCGACACAAATTAAGCGTTTCTTTTCGCCGTAATTTAAGATTTCTGTAGCTACCTTAAAGAAGTTATTGGTGTGTCTGATTTCACACATATTGATAAATTCAGAGATTTTTTTGCGGTCAAAGGCTTTTTCGTTAAGTTCAGCGATTGTACCTACTCCAACTGCTTTTGACCAAGCAGCAGCTTCGCGCAAAGTATTGGCGTAGGTTAAAGACTCAGAAAATTCAGGGATTTGTCCTTTTTCTTCGCCACGTGGGTATTGTAAAATAAAGCCTGCGTCGTAAAGAAAAATTTTGTAGTCTTTTAGGTAGCCTGTGCTTGGCACCATTTTAGAATACATATAGTTGTAGTAATCACCAACTTTGTAGGCATTGACGTATTCTTGTTCTCGCACATTTAGCACGGCTAGTTTATCTAAATCACCTTGGCGGGCGTAAATATTTTCAGCCTGTTCAAGCGGAATTAAAACTTTTTCAAATGGTAAGTCGGCTTTCACGATTTTTTTAATTTCTGCGTCTAGTTTAGCAATATCTTGTTCGGTTAACTTGCGACCTAGTTTTTTTGGAATTGCCAAAATTGACATTGAAACGTTGTAGTTGAACTTAACTTGGCTTTTAAATAAACGGTTGTAAGCCATGGCAACTACAAAGCGCAAAGACGCTTCGTAAATTCGGTTAGCCGAGCGCACAGAGTGCGATAAAAACTCAATTTCACAGTCTGCGTGCAGTTGATAGGTAAGTTCGCGCAGACGACGGTTGGCTTTAACCGCGTAAGGTGTAAAGTCAAGTTTTATTTTTTTAAGAACATCTAAAGCGCAAGCGCCGCTTTCGATTTCTACAGTTTGATTAGTATTTAGGACTTTGATTTTCATATTTATTCCTCCTTATTACTTAAAATAAATATTTTTTTGCTTTAAAATTCAAGTTCGTCAAAAAAAGGTGAAGAGTAGGCAGGTTCTTCTTTGGCTTCTTCAGGTTTTTTGGGCTCATCTAAGCCAAATTCAGCAGTAAAGTCAGAAAGCGCTTGTTCAGAGATTTTAGTGGCTTTTTTCTTGATTTTAACAAGTTCCAAAGTTTCGCTGACTTTACCTGGCTTTAGATTGGCAAGTAAATTAGTTTTAAGTGAAAGCAAACAAGGATGCGATTCTTTTGAGACACCTTCTAAGTTCAGACCGAACTTATTGGTGTTTATAAGGTCAGAAATTCGTTTAGTCAGCACTACTTCTTTAAAGAAAATAGATGCTTCAAGGTCTTTTTCAGAACCGTTAAAAGCAACCGCGGAAATTACTTCTGCAGGTTGAGTTTTTTGGCGCTGATATAGTAGCGTGCCCTTGCGGTAGCGCTGCATTTGCGGTAGTTCAAAGTAGTTGCGAACAAACACAGTTGCTTTGTTGGTCAGCATTAAAATTTGTCTTTCTTCATCTACAAATAAGACACTTGCAAGTTCATCTTTGTCTTCCAATTTAATTACGCGAACTCCGGCTGCGTAAAGTCCGTATTCCGGAACTTCAGCTTCAGAGAAGCAAAGTCCATAGCCTTTTTTAGTTATACAAAGAATGGATTTAAGGGGACCGGCAGACACAGAAACTAGTTCGTCTTTATTAGCAATTTTAATAGCGCGTTGTGGTTTGCTAAATCTAGTAGTAGTTAAATCTGTAAGTAGGGCTTGTTTGGCAAAACCTTGTTTAGGAGCGAGTAAAAATTTCAGATTTTTAGAGTAATCATCTATGATAAACGGAAAAATAACGCGCTCTTGTTCTGAAAGTTCCACAATTTGGCCGATGTGAATTCCTAAGTCTGACCATTTCTTTTCGCCTATCTTATAAATTGGTACTGCAATGAAGTTGCCTTGATTGGTAAACATCAAAAGCGTTGAGTGGTTAGAAACGTCTTGTTCTAAAACCAAACTGTCGCCAGTTTTAAACTGAGTTTGTTTACTTTGAGCAAAAGACTTTAGCGAAGACTTATAAATATAGCCGTTTGCAGATACCCCGAAGTGGTAGGTGTCGTTAGAAATCAAGGCTTTTTCGTCAATCTTTAAGTTAGTAATTTCTTCCTTAATTTCTGTGCGGCGTTCTACAAACAACTGTTTTTTAGTTTCTTTAAGTTCATTTCCGACCTTTTTAGTTAAGTATTCAGGGTCTGCCAGAATTTTTTCATATTCTTTAATTCTTTCAATTAAATCATCTTTTTCTTTAAGCAGAAGCACAATATCGGTATTAGACAAACGATATAAGCGCATGTTAACAATAGCTGTCGCTTGTTTGACTGTAAACATGCCGTTAAAACCAGCAACGATATTTTCAATTGAGGATTTCTTGTCGTGAGATGCACGAATTATTCTAATGATTTCGTCTAAGACTGAAAGCATTTTTTCCAGACCTTCAACGATGTGCAGACGTTCTTTGTCTTTATCACATAAATATTCGGTGCGAGCGGTATAGCATTCTTTGTAGTGGTTAATGTAGGCAAGTAAGATGTCAATAATTCCCATACAAACCGGACGACTGTTGGCAATTGAAACCATATTGTAGTTAAAGTAAACCTGCAGTTGGGTATTTTTAAACAAGTAAGCAAGAATCGCGGTCGGTTCAGTGTTTGGCTTTAAGTCAATAGCAATTCTAAGGCCCTCTTTGTCAGACTCGTCTCTAACTTCTTGAATGTCAATACCCTTTTCAATGCGGGTAGTGTCAATTTCTCTAACTAAATCAGCCTTTGAAACTTCAAAAGGAATTTCTGTAACCACAATTCGTTTTGTGCTTGTGTTAATTTCTTCAATTTCAATTTTAGATTTTAAAAGAATGCGGCTGGTTCCGGTTGCCAAGGCTTGAACAATTGAGTCTTTACCTTCCACAATTCCGCCGGTTGGAAAGTCTGGGCCTTTGACAAACTCAAGGATTTTTTCCAAACTAGCCTTGGGGTGGTTAAGCAAGTGTAGTGTGGCATCAATTATCTCCCCAATGTTGTGTGGAGGAATTTTTGTGGCGTAACCTGCCGAAATTCCGCTTGAACCATTTACCAGTAAATTCGGAAAACGAGCAGGAAGAACTACCGGCTCAATTTCTTCATCGTCAAAGTTAGGTACAAACACCACGGTTTTTTTATCTAAGTCTATTAACATAGTCTCGGCAGCAAAAGCAAGTCTAGCCTCTGTATAACGCATAGCCGCAGGACTGTCTCCGTCAATTGAACCGTTGTTTCCGTGCATATCTATCAGCGGGATATTCATCTTAAAGTCTTGAGACATTCTAACCATTGCTTCGTAGATTGAAGAGTCTCCGTGTGGGTGATATTTACCCATGACTTCACCAGTGATACGCGCTGATTTTCGGTAAGGTTTCTCTGAAAACACGCCCATTTTATACATCGCGTAAAGTATTCTTCTTTGAACTGGTTTAAGTCCGTCTCTAACATCTGGAATTGCTCTGTCTTGGATGATGTATTTGGCGTATCTGGCGAAACGGTCTGAAAATATTTCACTTAAAGCAGAGTCGGTAATGTTTTTGTCGATAAACTCATCGATTTTTTGTTTAATCTTTTGCATAATACTCTACCTATTCCTCGTCAGATGCCTGTTCTTCTGGCATGCCTTTTTCTTTAAGCGACAAGAAGTTATCGTTGGCGTTAAAGTCCACGTTTTGCTCAATCCAGTCACGACGAGGTGCAACGTCATCGCCCATTAGCACAGATACATGGTGGTCAGACTCTTCAAAATCAGAGACGTTGACACGAATTATGTTTCTGGTGTTTGGATTCATAGTGGTCTCCCAAAGTTGGTCGAAGTTCATTTCGCCCAAACCTTTGAAGCGCTGAATTTGAAACTTACCTTCGCCTTGTGCTTTGATTAACTCTTCGTCAGACCAGCAGTAGATTTTTTTAGTTTTGTTAGAAAGTTTATAAAGCGGAGGGTTCGCAATATATAGATATCCATGTTCAATTAGTGGCTTCATAAATCTAAAGAAGAAAGTTAGCAGTAGTATTTGGATGTGCGCACCATCCGTATCGGCATCGGTCATGATAATAACTTTGCGGTAATTTGATTTTTTTAAATCAAACTTATTGCCAAAATCAGCGCCAATTGCGTGAATTATATTTAAAATTTCTTCGTTTTTAAGAATTTGGTCAACATTGGCTTTCTCGGTATTTAAAACTTTACCGCGCAGGGACAAGATAGCCTGAAATTGACGGTTGCGACCTTGCTTTGCCGAACCTCCGGCTGAGTCACCTTCTACTAAGAAAAGTTCACGTTCTTCGGCTTTTTTAGAAAGAGCAGGAGTTAGTTTTCCTGAAAGTACATAGTCTTTTTTGGCAGAAGTTTTGCCTTGTCTGGCTTGTTCTCGGGCTTTTCTTGCAGCAATTCGGGCTTTTTTGGCAAGTAGTGCTTTATTTAGCAGACTTTCCGAAAGTTTTTTGTTTTCTTCTAAAAAGTAACTTAGTTTTTCGTAAACTACTTGGTCAACTGCGGTTCTGGCTTCAGGAGTTCCAAGTTTTGCCTTAGTTTGTCCTTCAAATTGCAAAAGTTTTTCAGGTACCTTTAAAGAAATTACGGCAATCAAACCTTCTCTTAAGTCAACTCCGTCTAAGTTTTCGTCTTTTTCTTTTAAGAAGTTGTATTTACGAGCGTATTCATTAAAAGCTCGAGTAAAGGCAGTTTTAAAGCCTATTTCGTGAGTTCCACCATCTTTAGTGCGAATGTTGTTAACAAAAGAAATAATGTTTTCTGAGTAAGTTTCAAAGTACATAAAAGCACAATCTATTTCAATTGGCAGATTGCAGTTTTCAGAAAAGTGCTCGCCGGCAAAAGTCTTGATTTGACCAAGTGGTTTTTTAGAGCCAGCAAGTAGTTGCACATACTCCTTAATTCCGTTTTCGTATTCAAACTCTTCACGTTTTTTTGAGCGCTCATCAATCAAAACTACTTTTAAGCCTTTAATTAAGAAAGCTGCTTCGCGAATACGCTCGCGAATTGTCTCGTAGACAAAAGTAGTAGTTTGAAAAATTTTTGGATCTGGCCAAAACTCAATTTTAGTCCCAGTTCTGCGGGTATCGCCAATTATTTGGTCTTTCTGAATTTTAGAACCACCATCAGAATAAGTTTGTTGACAAACTTTGCCATCTCTGGCAGAAGTTACCGTAAACTTAGAAGAAAGAGCGTTGACAACAGCGCCACCAAGACCGTGTAGACCACCTGATACCTTGTAGCCCGAGTCTGAGAATTTACCACCAGCGTGCAGAGTTGTAAAAATCAGTTGCAGCGTCGAAACACCAGATTCGTGTTTTTTATAAGGAATACCGCGGCCTTCATCTTCTACGCAAATTGAGTTGTCTTTGCGCACAGTCAAGGTAATTGTGCTACCAAAACCAGATAAAGCCTCGTCTACTGCGTTGTCAAAAATTTCCCAAACTAAGTGGTGCAAACCTCTTGTGTCGGTTGACCCGATGTACATACCAGGACGCTTGCGAACTGCTTCTAGACCCTTTAAAACTTGTATGGATTTTTCGTCATAATTCTTTAAATTAGCCATCAATATCCTCTTTTTCACGTTATTCTTATGTATTTTGCGTGTATTTAAAAGTGTCTGAAACACACGCCGATACGCAAATATTTTAACATTTACCCTAGCAATTTAGCAAAGAAAAAACCAAATTAGCAAAAACCTTGTTTAGTGCTTTAAATAAGCAAAAATAGAAGTGTATGCTGAGTTTGTAAATATCAAGTGGTCAAGTAATTTAATCTCTAAATGCTTAAATACTTCACTTACGATTTGGGTAGTTTCAAGGTCAGTCTGACTAGGTTTAGGGTCTTGGCTTGGATGATTGTGAATTAAAACTATCTGATTTGACTTATATTGCTCCGCAAGCAAAACAATTTGCTTAATTGGGATTTTTAAGTTGTCTGGGTTGTCGTTTGTAAACAACTTATCTTTAATAACTCTGAGTTTAGAGTCTAGAAAAACGCAAAGTAAATGCTCAGTTTTTAGTCCATAAAAAAGACTTGCATACCTTTTTTGAAAGTCAGCAGGTTTTTTCAGTTGTTTTGTTTTGTTTTCAGATTTTTTGGCAAGCAGAAAAAGAAAGTCTTTTGTGACTTTCAGTTTAATTTTCAAAAAATTATCTATGTTTAAGTTAGTTAAGTTGTAATTGTGTTTGTTTAAGTTAATTGTTTTGGCTATTTTTAAAGCAAGTGCTTTATTTGTGCTTATCTCTGCTTCGTTCTTAGCAAGCAGAATTTGAATGGTGTCTGCTAAAGTTAGTTTGGCTTTATTTAAAATATTCATAGTTATCATCTCTTTGCTTAAAATCTTTTCTTACTTTTTTCGCCAATATAATTGCGTAATTTTACCTAAATTACTTAAAAATTAAAGATGTACGATTTTATTTGTTATGATTTTAAAGGAAAACAAAATAAAGGAAAACAAAACTTATGAAAATCGTATTTATTAGACACGGCAAAACTAAAACTAATGCTTTGCTAAAAATCCAGGGACATGTAGATACTCATTTAGATCCTGAGTGGTTTTTTGAACTGAAAAACACCGCTGAGTTTTTAAAGCAAAGAAAGTTACTACCTGACAGAGTGCTTGTTTCTCCTTTTTCCAGAGCCTTTGAAACTGCTGTATTTTTGAAAAATGAACTTAAACTAAACTTACCCTTAATTGCAGAAATCAAAGTACTAGAACGCGAGTTTGGGGAGTTTGAAGGTTTGCCAACTTCCTTAATTCCTAGTCTAAAGACAGGTCGTAATTACGAAAATGACGAGATGATTTTTAAAAGAGCCAAAAGTTTTTTAAAAACAGTTAATCAAATAAAAAGTGGCACATGTTATGTCATCTGCCACTCTCATTTTATTAAAACTATTGTTTGGTTGCTTACCAAAGAAAAGTGCTACACCGCCAAATTTTTAAACGGTGGGGTTGTAGTTGTTGAAAACAACTGCGTTGTAGATAGTTTTGGCTTTGATTTAAAAGACTAGTTTCGGGCTCTGTCTTGAAAAGAACGTTTTTGTCTGGTTTCAAGTTCAGTTAATTTTTTAAATAGTTCTTTTTGTTCAACAGACAAAGTTCCTGGAGTTTGTACTTTAATTTCAACAAAGTGATCACCTGTTCTGCCAGACCTGCGAACCCCTTTGCCAGTTAGTTTTAAGTAAGCGCCAGGCTGAATTCCCGGAGGAACCGTTAAGTCAACATTGCCGTGGATTGTCTGAATAGTAATTACTGCACCCAAGGCAGCCTCTGCAAAAGTCAAGGTAAGTGGTGCAAAGATATCTAAATTTTTGCGCACAAAAAACTTAGACTGGGCAACATAAAACTCAATTAAAAGATCGCCGCTTCTTGAGTTAAAAGCGCCGTCATTGCCGCTTCCTTTAACTCTAAGCACATCGCCGTTTTCAACACCGCTTGGCACATTGATAGTAATAGTTTCGTAGACTTTAGTTCTAGATTGACCTGAACACACACGGCAAGGATTTGAAACCGTTGTTCCGGTACCACTACACTTCGCGCAAATTTGCTCTTCTTGAATTTGGCCAAAAATAGAGTTTCTAACCTGGTATGTTCTTCCGTTTCCCTGACAAACACTACATTTGCCAGGTGTTGATTTATCAAGACTACCAGTTCCGGCGCATGTCTCACATTTTTTTAAACGCTGAACTTTGATTTTAATTTGCGTGCCGAGTGCTGCTTCTTCAAAACTTAGTTTAAAGGTGGTCTGAAGGTCTGTACCTTCTTTGCTTGCGCCTTGGCGGCTAGAACCTCCACCAGTAAATGATTGAAAAAAATCTTTAATGTCGCCAAAAAAGTCAGAAAAACCACCTGCAAAACCTTGAAAACCTGAGAAATCTTGGCCAGAAAACCCACTTGTCGGGTCTTCTGTGCCGTATTGGTCGTAGTTTTGGCGCTTGGTAGTATCCGAAAGCACTTGGTAGGCTTCTTGAACTTCTTTAAACTTAGTCTCTGCGTCTTTTTCTTTAGAAATATCTGGGTGATATTTCTTGGCTAAAGTACGGTAGGCTTTTTTAATTTCGTCATCACTAGCGGTTTTAGATACACCTAAAATCTCGTAGTAATCGCGTTTACTCGCCATTAGTTTTTATCGCTAAAAGCAGCGTCTTTGACATCTGCAGATTCAGTTTTCTCGCCTGTTTGACTTTGTGCTTGATCTGCGTTTGGCTGTGCTTGTTTTGCCTGATACGCTTTAACGGCAATACTTTGTGCTAGTTTTTCAAACGCTTCTTTCTTTTCTTTAATTACCGCATAGTTTTCGGTTTTCAAGACTTCTTCTAAGTCTTTTTTGGCAGTTTCTATTTCTGTTTTTTCTTTTTCGTCTACTTTGTCACCCAAGTCTTTAAGGGCTTTTTCGGTTTGATAAATCATTGAGTCGGCTTCGTTTTTAAGGTCGATTAACTCTTTTCGTTTACGATCAGCCTCTTCGTTTTCTTTAGCCTCGTTTACCATTCTTTCAATTTCTGTCTCTGAAAGACCAGAACCTCCAGTAATGGTAATTGCCTGTTCTTTGTTGGTGCCAAGGTCTTTGGCTTTAACTGAAACTATACCGTTGGCGTCAATGTCAAAAGTAACTTCAATTTGTGGAACTCCGCGTGGTGCTGGTGGAATGCCGTCTAGAGCAAAACTACCAAGTGATTTGTTGTCGTGAACTAGTTTACGTTCACCTTGAAGGACATGGATAAGCACGCCTGGTTGGTTGTCTTGAGCAGTTGAAAAAACTTTTGATTTAGATGTTGGAATTGTAGTGTTTCTTTCAATGATTTTTTCAAATAGTCCGCCTAGTGTTTCGATACCTAAAGAAAGTGGGGTAACGTCTAGAAGTAGCACGTCTTTTACGTCACCAGCAAGCACACCACCTTGAATGGCTGCTCCCATTGCGACAACTTCATCTGGGTTTACTGATTTGTTTGGTTCTTTGCCAAGTTCTTTTTTCACCATTTCTTGAACTGCAGGAATACGAGTAGAGCCACCAACAAGCAGTACTTGGTGAATGTCTGCGCTGGTCATTTTAGCGTCTTGAAGAGCGCGTTGTACAGGTAGTTTTGCGCGTTCAACTAGGTCTTGTGTTAACTCATCAAACTTAGCGCGAGTCAGAGTTTCTTCTAAGTGTACAGGTCCCGCTTGTCCCATTGAAATGAAAGGTAGTGAAATTTGAGTTTGAGTTAAGCCAGACAGATCTTTTTTAGCCTTTTCAGCCGCGTCTTTTAAGCGTTGCATTGCAGAGCGGTCTTTAGATAAGTCAACCGCGGTTTCTCGTCTGAATTTTTCAATTAGGTAGTCAACGATTTTTTGGTCAAAATCATCTCCACCTAGTTTGTTGTCACCTGCTGTTGAAACTACTTCAAAAGTACCATCTGCAAGGTGCAAAATAGATACGTCAAAAGTACCACCACCAAGGTCGAATACTAGCACAGTGTGCTCTTTGTCTTGTTTGTCAAAGCCATAGGCAAGAGCGGCAGCAGTTGGTTCGTTGATAATTCGGCGAACATTAAGTCCCGCGATTTTACCAGCGTCTTTAGTAGCCTGGCGTTGTGCGTCGTTAAAGTAAGCAGGTACGGTGATAACCGCTTCTGTTACTTCTGCGCCAAGGTAAGCCTCAGCTGTTTTTTTCAATGATTGCAAAATCATTGCAGAAATTTCTTCTGGTTTGTATTCACCTTTAATAGTTTTAGTTTTAAAGTTTTGTTCGCCCATGTGTCTTTTAATTGAAGTCACAGTATCTGGGTTGGTCATTGCCATTCTTTTAGCAGCTTCACCAACGATAATTTCAATGTTGCCACCGTTGTTTTTAAAAGCAACTACTGAAGGCGTAGTTCTGCCACCTTCTGCATTTTGAATAACTTTTGCTTCACCTGCTTCCATTACAGAGACGCAAGAGTTTGTTGTACCTAAGTCGATACCAATAATTTTATTTGTTTTTGCCATAATTAGTTTCCTCCTTTTGAAACTTCGACCATTGCAGGTCTAAGCAAACGGTCTTTATACATATAACCGATTTGAATAATTTTAGTAATTGTGTTTTCAGGTTGAGAAGACTCAACTTTTTCTAAAGCAGAGTGATACATTGGGTCGTAGTCCTCGCCAATTTTTGGCTCAATTTGCTTTATGCCTTCGGCTTCAAGTAAAGTGTAGATTTGGTCTTTAAGCATCTTAAAGCCGATTAAAAAGTTTTTAAGTAGTTCGTTTTCAGTCGGCATTTCAACAACTTGTCTGAGTTGGTCAAGCGGTTGAATTAGTTTGTCAATTAAAGCCATATTGGCATATTTAAAAGCAGTTTCTTGTTCTGCTTTGATTCGCTTTTTGTAGTTTTCAAATTCTGCTGCTATTCTCAGAACCTTTGAGTTTGCATCAATTAACTCAGTTTCCAGTTCTTTGAGTTTTTGGGCTTTTTTTGACTTGTTTTTAGCGTCGGTTTGCTGTGGTGGTTTTTCTTGGATGTATTCAGGGTTTTCGCTGATTTTTTTGTCGTCTTTATTCATCTGTCACCTCTTTTTTAAAAAGTTCAAGTAATTTAATTTCTATGTATTTAAGTAAAGGAATGATTGTGTTGTAGTCTACGTTGTCGGGAGCCAGTAGCGCGAGGCAAGAAACTGAGTTTCCAGTTCTGTAAGGCAGGGTAAATAAGACTGCTGGATATTTGTTGATAAAGTCAATTTCTTTAGTAAAGCGAACTGCTAGTCCTGTGTCCTCGTTAATTAGATTTTTTAAGTTGTTTACAGACAACAGCAGTTTAAATGAATGCATTTCTGCGCTGGTTTGGAAAAACTGGTTGTCTTGGAAGTTCTCAAAACCAAGCAAGGTGTATTTGTCGCTGTGCAGGTTAACAATTTCTTTTCTAAGAACTTTGATTAAAAAACGAATAAACTTGGTTTTCGGGTCATCTGCCAAAACAGGTTGTAGTTGAAATGCAAGTGTATCTATGACTTCTGTAAGTTCCTTATTTTCCAAAGTATTGGTCAAAGCAGTAAGCCAGTCGGTTAAGACACTTAACTTAAAGTATTTAGGGATATCTATTTTGTAGTGGCTAACACGACCGTTTTCTAAAACTATTAAGAGCACTGCCTGCTGCTCACTTAAAGCAATTAGTTGAATAGATTTAACTTTTTGTGAAATCGTGTAGGATTCGTATGAAACTATACAACTGTTTTTAACAGAAGAAAGCAAGGAAGTTAAGGCCTCTACAACTCCAGATTTAGAAAATATTGCTTTGTTGGTGATTTTGTCAACTACTGGAAATAAGTCTTCACATTCTTTAGAAGGAGTAAGTAAGTTTTCTATATAGTAGCGGAGTGCTTTAGTGCTAGGGATGCGGCCAGATGAAGTGTGGGTTTTTTCAAGGAAGTTTAAGTTCTCTAAATTACACATATCTGCCCTAATCGTGGCGGGGGCATATTTTTTTAAGTAAGGAATTTCTTCAGATAAGTATTTAGAGCCTTGGGGTTTGCCGGTTTTAATGTATTCAGAAACAAGAGCTTTTAAGACTATTTTTTCTCTACCTGTTAGCATGTTTTCATGACCTCCTTTTTGGTTCGAATACATTCTAGCACAATGTATTTAGCACTGTCAATAGTTAAGTGCTATTTTTTTAAAAAAAATTAAAATTTTTGGTAATACAAATGAAAAACGGCTATATTAAGCCGTTTTTTATTTAGCAATATTTATTTTATAGTGCTATTTTAATTTTTATAATTGTTTTGAATTAGGTAAAAAACTATTTTACGCAGACAACAACGCCTAATACACGGTTAGCAAGCCAGTCACTTCTTATATGACCATATTCATTAACATTGTATGCTCCTGGATGAAGATAATTTAATTGTGTCCCCAACCACCAATTTCCTTGTTGAATAGCAGTGTAATGATAAGGCATATGAACGCCTGCTTCAACATAAGGCGTTAATTTAACTCCACGATAATATGAAACGTAATTGTTGTAATAATTCCCTAAAACTTCTGCAGCATAATCTGTATGTCCTTTTTGCAGTTCAGTATGCACTGCAGGTTTAACAGAAAACTCATCGTTATCGTTGTAGTTCGGCATATACACTGTTTCACCTATTATTTTTCCAATGTCTAATACTAAAGACTTAAACATAGTTCGTTCAATTTTAGCATTATCAGGAGTATTCCAATAAAAAATATTTAATTGTGAGTAATCAAGATCGGAAGAGCGTCGTGTAGGGCGTGGGTG